>JBBQAK010000048.1:0-13895 GCA_038316215.1 Gemmatimonadales bacterium
TACGACACTCGTTGTTACTGTCCCCGCGTACGCTGGCCGTGCGGCGCCTCGCGTCCGTCGCGGTGTTGGTACTTGGCGCCTGTACACCAAAGGCGTCAACGCCCGCGGATGATCAGGCGACGCACGTCGCCGACGTGGCCGCGCAGGGTGGCGTCGTCGACTCTATTCTTCCGATCGCCGAGCACCTGCGTCGTTTCCGTGTAGGGCTCGACTCCACTGACACACTGACGCACGCCAGCGTCTCGCGCGAGGCGCTGGTGGCACGCTGGGCGAAGGCCATCGCCGCGAACGACACGAGCGATCTGAACGCGATGCTGCTCTCTCGTGCCGAGTTCGCGTGGCTGTACTACCCGGAGAGCCCGATGAGCAAGCCGCCCTATGAAGCGCCGCCTGCCTTGCTCTGGGGCCAACTGCTCGCGTCGTCCAATAGGGGCGCGTCACAGTTGGTGAATCGATTCGGAGGCAGCGCCGCCAAGGCCACCGGATTGCGCTGCCCTGCTCCTCCGGAATCACTCGGCACGAATCTGCTGCATGCCAAGTGCGAAGTGCGACTGGCCGCCCCCGCCCGCGAAACGTTGCAGGGCACTCTCTTCGGCACGATCATCGAGCGCGACGGACGCTTCAAGTTCGTCGGACTCTCCACGAGCCTGTGATGCGTCAACTCCCGTTCCTGATGCTGCCGCTGTTGCTCGCGGGCGCGTGCACAACACCGGCGAAGGATGCCGCGCCGCGCGGCGACAGCGCCACGGCGATGCGCTCCCGCAACTCCACCCGCGTCGATCTCACCGGCGCCGGCGCGACGTTCCCGTATCCGCTCTATTCGCGCTGGTTCAACGAGTACGCCACCCGCACCAACGTCCGCATCAATTATCAGTCGATCGGATCCGGCGGCGGCATTCGTCAGGTCGTCGCCCGCACCGTCGACTTCGGTGCGACCGATGTCCCCATGACCGATGAGGAACTCGCGAGCGCAGGCATGCCGGTGTTGCATATCCCGACCGTGATCGGCGCCGTCGCCATCACGTACAATCTCCCGGAACTCGCGCGACCGCTCAATCTCGGCCCCGACGTCATCGCCGACATCTTCCTCGGGACCGTCACCCGCTGGAACGATCCGCGCATCGCCTCGCTCAATCCCAAGCTCACGCTCCCCGACATCGATATTCTCGTGGTGCATCGGGCCGACGGCAGCGGCACCTCGTACATCTTCAGTGACTTCCTGACCACGGTGAGCCCAGCGTGGGCCGCCGGCCCTGGGCGCGGGAAGGACGTACGCTGGCCCGTTGGGATCGGCGGCAAGGGCAACGAAGGCGTGGCCGGGCAGGTGAAGCAGATGCCGGGCGCGATTGGCTATCTCGAGGTGGTGTACGCGCGACAGAATCGCCTGCCCGTGGTCCATGTGCGCAATGCCGCCGGCCGGTTCATCTCGCCCATGCCGTTCGAGATCGCATCAGCCGCCACCGCGGTGCTGGAAGCCGAGCGCAAGCTCAGCGCCGCCGACAGCAACGGTACGCCCGACCTGCGGGTCTCCCTCGTGAACGCACCGGGCGCGCAGTCGTACCCGATCGCGTCGTTTACCTGGATGCTCATCGCCCCGTCGGCCATCGGCTCCGAGAAGAGCCGCCAGCTGGCCGCGTTTATCCGATGGGCGCTCCTCGACAATCCGGATACGGCGAGTGCGCTGGGCTACGTCCCCTTGCCCTCCGAAGCCGCCAGCCGCATTGTCGATCGTCTCGATGCCGCCTTGGCGCTCGCGCGGCCGGGGTCGCCGTGACAGATCCGTTACACGCCACCGGCCGGTCACGAGGTCCGAAATCCTAGCTTCACTGGATGCAGACCCCGCTCGGTGACCGGCTCTATCGCACGGTCACGACAGTGTGCGCCGCCGCGATCCCCCTCGTGCTCGTGCTGCTCACCGCCGTGGTCCTGCACGCGGCATGGCCTGCCCTCTCGCTCCACGCTCGCGATCTGGCCTTCGGCACCACGTGGGACGTGCCCCGCGCCCGCTTCGGCGCCCTCCCGGCGATCGTCGGCACGCTGCTCTCCTCCGTGATGGCACTTGGGATCGCCACGCCGTTGGCCATCGGCGTCGCGATTTTTACCGTCGACGTCGGCCCGCCACGTTTGCGCGAACCGGTGTCGTTTCTGGTCAATTTGCTGGCCGCGATTCCCTCGGTCGTGTACGGACTCTGGGGCGTGTTCGTATTGGTACCGTTGTTGCGCAACACGGTCATGCCCGCCCTGCTGCCGCTGGGCGCAGCGATTCCACTGTTCCGCGGCCCGGCCTACGGTCCGAGCCTCCTTGCGGCCAGCCTCGTGCTTGCGATTATGATCCTGCCGTACATCGCCAGCGTGAGCCGCGACGTGCTGCTCGCCGTGCCGTCGGCGCAACGCGAGGCCGCCCTCGCCCTCGGCGCAACACGGTGGGAAGTGGTGCGCGATGCCGTTCTCCCCGCCGCCCGTTCAGGGCTCGTCGGCGGCGTTATGCTGGGGCTGGGCCGTGCGCTTGGTGAAACCCTGGCGGTGACCATGGTGATCGGCAATCGACACGCGATTCCCGATTCGCTGTTTGATCCCGCGTACACCATGGCGGCGTTGCTGGCCAATGAATTCGCCGAAGCATCGAGTAACGCGCATCTCTCGGCGTTGATGGCCGTCGCCACGATGTTGCTGCTGATCACGCTGCTGGTGAATCTCCTGGCGCGCTGGCTGGTGCGCCGTGTCGCGACCGGCCTGCCCGGTGGACCATGGACATGAGCACTCGCGCGCAGCGCCGCAGACGTTCGGGGCGCCTGATGACAGGGCTGACCTGGACCGCCGCCACGGTGGCCATCATTCCCCTCGTCATCATTCTCGCGCACCTGCTGGTGAATGGACTCGGACAACTCACGCCGACGTTCTTCACGCAGTTGCCGTCACCCCCCGGAGTGCACGGCGGCGGTGTCGCCAACGCCATCGTTGGCTCGATTATCCTGGTCGCCATCGCGATGACGATAGCCGTCCCGGTCGGCGTCGGCGCCGGACTCTATCTCGCCGAGCATCGTCGCGGACGCTTTGCGCAAGTGGTGCGTCTGCTGGCCGACGTCCTGAGTGGTCTGCCGTCCATCGTCCTCGGTATCTTCGCGTGGGAACTGATCGTACGACCGTCCGGACACTTCTCAGCCTGGTCGGGCGGCATCGCGCTGGGACTGTTGGTGCTACCGCTGGTCGCGCGCGCCACGGAAGAGATGGTGCGTCTCGTGCCCGTCGCCCTCACCGAGGCCGCGCTGGCCCTCGGCTTCTCACGGTGGCGTACGTCGCTCACCGTCGTACTGCGCACCGCCATGCCGGGCATCGTGACCGCGATGCTGATCGCGATGTCCCGCGCCGCCGGCGAAACGGCGCCGCTGCTGTTTACGGCCTTCGGTAATCCGTTTTGGTCGCTGGATCCGGCGCGCCCCATCGCCGCGCTGCCGCTGCAGATCTATGCGTACGCACAGAGTCCGTACGACGAATGGCGCGCACAGGCGTGGGCCAGCGCGCTGGTGCTACTGATCCTCGTCACCATCATCAGTGTCGCCGGGCGCGCCGTGGTACGTGCCCGCGCGAAACTGTTGTCGGCGGTCACCCCTCGCGTGGGGCGCGTCGATGCGTGAGACACGCGTGACGAACGCCGCGGCGCCTCACGTTCGGCTTGTTCACCTCTCGGCCGGATTTGCGGGGCGCAGTGTGCTCCGCACGCTCACCGTCGAAGCACCAGCGGGGCGCGTGCTCGCGATCGTCGGTCCATCGGGCTGCGGCAAGAGTACCGTGCTGCGCTGCATCAATCGCCTGCACGAACTGGACGAAGGCGCGTTCGTGAGCGGCGAGGTGGAGATCGGCGCGTTTCCGGTCTACGCGTCGACCACGAATGTGGTCGCGCTACGGCGTCGCGTGGGCATGGTCTTTCAGCGCCCTACGCCCTTCGTCACGCTTTCGGTGTTCG
Source organism: Gemmatimonadales bacterium (assembly GCA_038316215.1). Classification (GTDB taxonomy): domain Bacteria; phylum Gemmatimonadota; class Gemmatimonadetes; order Gemmatimonadales; family Gemmatimonadaceae; genus Gemmatimonas. Next base: position 3,965 of record JBBQAK010000048.1, read on the forward strand.
ACAATGTGGCCGCGGGCATTCGGGCCCAGCGCCGCGACATCGCCCAAGGTGAGATGGAATCGCTCGTTGAAGTCGCCTTGCAGCGCGCGGGGCTGTGGCGGGAAGTGGTGGACCGGCTGTTCGGTTCAGCCATGGCACTCTCGGGTGGTCAGCAGCAGCGGCTTTGCATTGCGCGCGCGCTCGCGGTGCAGCCCGATGTCCTGTTGCTCGACGAGCCCACGGCCTCGCTCGATCCGATGGGGACGCAGCGCATCGAAGAGCTGCTGTACGATCTGCGTGATACCGTCACCGTGATCATGGTGACACACAACATGCAACAGGCCGCGCGCATCTCCGACGTCACGGCCTTTCTGCTCGATGGTGGCATCGTAGAGTGCGCGCCCACGCGGCAGCTGTTCACCACGCCGTCCGACGCGCGCACAGAAGCGTATATCACTGGTCGGTTCGGATGACGACCGACATCCACGGTCTACCCGGCGCGGTCGTGTTCGAGCGCTTCTCGGCGTGGTTCGGGAGCGCGCCCGCGCTGCACAACATCGATATGGCGGTACGCCCGCAGTCGGTCACCGCACTCATTGGCCCATCAGGCTCCGGCAAAAGCACGCTGCTGCGCGCCATCAATCGCCTCAACGAAGCACTGCCCGATGCACGAAGTAGCGGGCGACTGCTGCTCGATGGGGAGAACGTGTACAAACCCACCGTCGATGTGAGCGAACTGCGGCAACGCGTCGGTATGGTCTTTCAACGTTCCAATCCATTTCCTCGCTCCGTGTTCGACAACGTGGCCTATGGTCCGCGACTCAACGCCGGGCTGCAGCGACGCGAACTCGAGGACGCCGTCGAAGACGCGCTTCGTCGCGCCGCCCTGTGGGACGAGGTAATGTATCGGCTGCGCGAGTGCGCGCTGAGACTGTCGGGTGGTAAGAAACAACGACTCTGTATCGCCCGCGCGCTTGCCAATCGTCCGGCGGTGCTGCTCCTCGACGAGCCCACCAGCGCGCTCGACCCGCAGGCCACGCAACGCATCGAAGAGCTCCTGTACGATCTTCAGCCGGACCTGACCATCATTATCGTGACGCACAACTTGCATCAGGCCGCGCGAGTCTCGCGCCGCACCGCCCTGTTGGTCGACGGCGTGCTCGTGGAAGAAGCCGCAACCGACCGTCTCTTCACGAGCCCGGCGGATTCGCGCACCGAAGCGTTTATCACCGGGAGGTTTGGTTAATGAGAAACGCCCCCGCCGGCTATCGGCACTTTCACGACGAGTTGGCGTTGCTCAAGCAGCGGCTGCTCGACATGTCCGAGCGGGCCGAGTCGCTGGTCGCGCTCTCGGTTGAAGCGCTCCTCGAGCGGGATCGCGACAAGGCTATCGCTGTGATTGAAGCCGACGAAGCGCTCGACCGGCTCGAGGTTGAGGCCGAAAATCAGGCCATCGGCATGCTGGCACTGCAGCAGCCGATGGCGCGCGACCTTCGCTTCCTCATCGGCGCGATCAAGGTATCCAGCGACCTCGAGCGGGTGGGCGACCACGCGGTGAACATCGCGCAGTGTGCGGTGCGCCTGGTCGATCAGCGTACCGCCGTGCCGGCCGTCCCCGCGCTGGCCGACATGGCCCGACGCGCCCGTGCCATGCTGAGCGACGCCCTCGACGCGTTCATTCGCGGCGATGGCGCCCTCGGCCGCGCCGTGGGCAAAGCCGACGACGATGTGGATGCGCAGCACGAGAGCATCTTCCGCGCGCTCCTGGCCGACATGATGGGCGACCCGCAGACCATCGCCCCGTCGCTGGAACTCCTGCTTGTCAGCCGGAATCTGGAGCGGGTGGCCGACCTCGCCACCAACATCGGGGAAGACGCCGTGTATCTTGCCGAGGGGAAGCAGATTCGTCATCGGTTCGACGAAGACGCCCCGACGCCTTCTTCCAGCGACTCGACATGACGGCACCAATCACGACCGCATCGACTGATATCCGGATCGCCGCGATCGACATCGGCTCCAACTCGGTCCGCCAGATCGTCGCGGATGTCTCACCGACCGGTCAGATCCGCGTGGTGGACGAGATGAAGGCGATGCCGCGGCTGGGTGAAGGGCTCGAAGCCACCGGCGCGCTATCGCCGACCGCCATCGATGCCGCCGTGACGGCCGTACAACGCATGGTGACACTAGCCCGTCAGCTCGGGGCGGCCCGCATTGAGATCGTGGCGACCAGCGCCGTGCGCGATGCGGCGAACGCCGCTGATTTTACCGGGCAGGTGGAAGCACGCACCGGACGTCAGGTGCGCATTCTGAGTGGCGAGGAGGAAGCGCTGCTCTGCTTCCGGAGCGCGCTGGCGCACTTCGAGCTGGGCGCTGGCCGCACGGTGGTGATGGACATCGGCGGCGGGTCGCTCGAACTGGTGTTGGCCAAGGACGGACTCATTGAGCGTGTGGCGTCCCTGCCCTTCGGCGCCGTCCGTCTCACCGAACGTTTCCTGACACCCAGAGTGAACCCGCGCCGCGTGCGCGCGCTCCGCGAGCATGTGCGCGACGGCATCAAGCGCGCGGTGCCGGTGAAGGACTGGCGCGGCGCGCAAGTCATCGGCTCCGGCGGCACGTTTACCAACCTCGCCGGCATCGTGCTGTCGCGACAGCATGTGCCCGTCAGATCACCGCACGGCACACGTGTGACCCGCGTGGAGCTCGAGCACGTGCTCGACTGGCTGCAGCGTCTCGACTCGAACGAGCGCGCGCACGTGCCGGGACTCAACCCCGCGCGCGCCGACATCATCGTGGCCGGCCTCGCCGTGGCCGCCGAAGTCCTCTGCCGTTTCGATCCGCGTGACCTGCTGGCCTCAGCCTACGGCATTCGCGAAGGACTGCTGCTCGAAGCGGCCCGCGTCACGCCCGTGGTTGCGGACCCGGGGATGGCTCGCGAGCGCTCTGTGCGCGAGTTCGCCGAGCGGTGTCATTACGAGGAGCCGCATGCGCGACAAGTGCAGGTCCTCGCACTGCAGCTATTCGACGCGCTCGCCCCACGGCTCCAGCTCGACACGCGCGACCGTCAATTGCTCGCCGACGCGGCACTGTTGCACGATGTGGGCTACCACATCAATTACGAGAAGCACCACAAGCACTCGTTTCATCTTATCTCGCACGCCGATCTGCTGGGCATGACGCCCGCCGAACAGATGGTCGTCGCGCATGTGGCGCGCTACCATCGTGGCACGCCGCCCAAAATGAAGCATCGCGGTTTTGCGCAACTCGACCGCGCGTCGCGCGAGAAGGTCGTGAAGCTGGCGGCCCTGCTGCGCTTCGCCGACGGCATGGACCGCGGTCATGTCGCGGCCGTCGGTTCGCTGCGCGTGAAGCTGACCAGCGAGGCCTTGCGTGTCACGGTGGTGGAGGCCGAAGGCGCCACCAACGTGCGCCTCGAGTGTTGGGGCGCCAGCCGTAAGCGCCAGTTACTCGAGGAACTCCTCGGCCGCCCGATCATCGTGGTGGCGCCCGACGGCACCGAGATCAGCGCGGATGACGACGGAGACGGCGAGTAAGCGTACCGTCCCCGTCGGACTCACTCAGATCCCCACTTCCGCGCCCAACCGCAGGGTCCAGTCGCCACGCCGACGGTCCGCCGCCACGTTGCGATAGCGCGACCGGAAAAACTCGCCGTTCATCTTGATGCGGTGTCCATTCACGTAGCGCGCCAGTCCGAACGCACTCTCCTGCAGCGCCTCGACCGCGCTGAGCGACTGAATACTTTTGGCCGGCGTGACCGATGAGTAGCGCAGCATCGGTTCCCAGCTGCTGTGCGGCAGCAGCCAGCTCGTTTGTACGTTCACGCCCTGCCCCGCATACACGTTGCGGATGCTTGTGCCACTCCGCGTGATCGGATCGGGCGACACGCGGTGCGCGTATTCCACCGCCACGGCGACTCCACGCTTCTTCAGCAGCCCATCGGCGAAGTACGTCGTCATGCCACGTGGCGCGAAGAGCGCCGGCCCGAGCTGCCCACCGGTACGAATCGCACGATCGTTTCGCGAGAGCCCGGCGGCGAACGACAACTTGAGCGTGGGCTCGCGCGCCAGATCGCCCTCGACGTAGTCACCGCCGTTGGTGAACGCCCCGAACGGCAGCAGTTCCCAACGCGTGGTGTAGGCCAGTCCGCCGTCGCCCGCCTGCGGGTTACGCCCTTCGCCTGACGACACGGCCCCGCGGATCACGTAGCGCGCCGTACCGATCTCGCGCGAGTAGGCAAGGAACGCACCAACGTCACGGTCGGCCGTGAAGATCGCGTTCACCGGCGATCGGTCCGGTGACTGAATCTCGCTGGACGACACCAGGCGCTGACGGTTGCCCGGGAGCTTGGCTTGACCGAACGATCCCGCCAGATGCGGCGTGAACTGCCATGTGACGTACGCATCGCGCAGCACGTTGGCGAAGTTCGTGTTCTCCTGATCCATGTCGCCGCGCGCGAACGAGAGCTGCACGTTCACCCGCAACCGCGGGTCACGCAGCGTCCCTTCCATACGGAGCCGCATCCGGCGGATTGCCAAGTTCGTCCGCTTCACGCCATAGTCCGTCTCGCTCTCGCTCGTGGCCGAGGCCAGCTCCTGAACGCGGAAGCGGAAATTGAGCTTCGTCACACCATCGGTGCCGTTCACCGTGATGCCCTTTCCATCCAGCGTGATCGCCGGGTTCGGGAAGGCAGGCGCCGGCTGCGCCCGGCTGGAAGCAGCGCAGAACAACGTCGACGAGGCCACGGTCACGAACGCGTACGCATGGAGTTTAGACATGGCGGAACGGTGCACAGTTCCGGTTCGAAAGGCTAGTCCACGTCCGACGGCTTTCTCCGCTTAGGCTTCGCGCCCGCTTTCGTTCCCGCCTTCGGTGCCGCTCCGCCCCACGGATCGCGCATCAGCGTCGCGTGCGTGGCGTGCTCTTCGGCGCCATTCGGCGAGCGCCGCCGATACGTACCATCGGCCCCGAGTTCCCATGCCTGTCGGTTATCGGCCAGGCACGTCTCCAGGACCCGCTGCACGCGACCGTGCCACGCGACGTCGTCGATCGGCGCCATGGCCTCAACGCGTCGGTCGAAGTTCCGCGGCATCCAGTCGGCCGACCCGATGTAGTACTCGGGATTCCCACCGTTCGAGAAGAACGCAATCCGTGAGTGCTCGAGAAAGCGGCCGATGATGCTCACCACGCGGATGCGATCGCTCACGCCGCGCAACCCCGGCAGCAGACAGCAGATGCCGCGCACGATCAGATCGATCTCCACGCCGGCCTGCGACGCCCGGTACAACGCCACGATAATTTCAGGATCGACCAGCGCATTCATCTTCGCGATGATGCGCCCACCGCGTCCCGCCTTCGCGTGGGCCGACTCGCGCTCGATCAGCTCGAGCGTACGCTTCCGCAAGTTCGCGGGGGCCATGATGAGCCGCCGGTAGAACTTCTGCCGCGAGACACCGGTGAGCGAGTTGAACAAGTCACTCGCGTCGGCACCGATCTGCGGATGACAGGTGAAGAGTCCGATATCCGTGTACAGTCGCGCCGTCTTCGAGTTGTAGTTACCGGTACTGACATGTACGTATCGCCGGATGCCGTCAGCGTCACGTCGAACCACCAACACCGTCTTGGCGTGCGTCTTGAGCCCCGGCAGTCCATACGCCACGTGGATGCCGTAGTTTTCCATCGTGCGCGCGAACGTGATGTTGTTCTGCTCGTCGAATCGCGCCTGCAACTCGATGATCACCGCCACCTGCTTTCCCGCTTCGGCGGCCTCGGTGAGCGCGCGCACGATGGCCGTATCGCCCGACGTGCGATACAACGTGAGCTTGATGGCGAGCACCTGTGGATCGCTCGACGCGGCCTCGAGAAATGCCTCCACCGACGAGCTGAACGACTCGTACGGGTGATGCACCAGCACGTCGCGCTCGCGGATCACGTCGAAGATGTTGCGTCCATCGCGGAACGGCGCCGGCACCACCGGCGTGTACGGAGCGTCACGCAGTTCCGGCACGTCGAGGCTGGCAATCTGCAGCAGGTCGCCCAGCTCCAGCAGATCATCCCGGTCATGCACGTCTCGCGCACTGAGCGGAGCAACGAGCTGCGTCTCGCTCTCACTCAGCTCCTCGAGTAGCAGTTGCCGCATGGACTGCGGCATGTCGCGCTGCACTTCCAATCGCACCACTTCGCCGAACCGACGCTGGAACACCTGCTGCTCGATGGTCTCCAGCAGATCTTCCGGCTGATCGATCTGCCCGAGATCGAGATCAGAGTAGCGCGTAATGCGAAAGGTGAACCACCGCTTTACGTCCATGCCCGGAAACAACGCACCGAGATGCTCGCCGATCACTTCCTCGAGCGGCACGTAGACGTGCTCTCCCTCACGATCGATCGGCACCCACCGGGGCAGCGAACGCGGCACCTTGACGCGTGCGAAATGCTCCTTGCCACTCTCCGGATCACCGATATCGACCGCGAGCGACAGCGACAGATTCGAGATATACGGAAAGGGATGCCCCGGGTCGACCGCCAACGGCGTGAGCACCGGAAACACTTGCGATTCGAAATAGGCGTGCAACCGCTCGCGCTCGGCTTCATCGAGCGACGACATCGGCACCAGCTTGATGCCCTTCTCCTCGAGCGCCGGCAACAACAGGGCGTGCAGCGCTAAATGCCGACGCTGCAGCAGCTCGTGTACCCGAGTGCGGATGGCTTCCAGCTGCTCGGGGGGCGACAAGGGATCGGGCGGATACTGCGGCGCACCTGACGTGACCTTGCGACGCAGTCCCGCCACACGGACCATGTAGAACTCGTCCAGATTCGTGCTGAAGATCGCCAGGAACTTGAGACGCTCCAGCAATGGCACGCGCATGTCCAGCGCTTCTTCGAGCACGCGCGCATTGAAGTCGAGCCAGCTCAGCTCGCGATTCAGGTACGGTAGCGAGAGCGCGGTCGATGATGGGATCGCGGCGGTCCGGCGCGGCGTACCGCGCCGAGCGGGGTTCAGATCAGAGTGGATGGAACGCCGCCAGTAGTTTGTACGACACCGCCGCCATCGCGGCGGCGGCCGGAATCGTGATCACCCACGCCCACACGATCTTGCTGGCAAGGCCCCAGCGCACGGCCGACAAACGGTTCGTGGCGCCAACGCCAACGATCGCGCCGGTAATTGTATGGGTGGTGCTCACCGGAATACCGAAGCGCGACGCCGACAGAATCACGAGTGCTCCCCCGGTCTCAGCGCAGAACCCACCAACCGGGCGCAGCTTCGTAATGCGCGTGCCCATGGTGTGCACGATGCGCCAGCCGCCGAAGAGCGTACCAAGCGAGATCATCGTATAGGCACTGAGCTCGACCCAAATAGGGATGCTATCCAGCGACGTGACGTACATGTGGCTCAGGATGCCGGTCTCACCGGCAAACGACGCCTGCGTGGCGACCAGCAAGCCCACAATGATGCCCATCGTTTTCTGCGCGTCATTACCACCGTGTGCCAACGACAGCAACGCCGAACTCGTGAGCTGCGCCACGCGGAAGAATCGGTCAGCCTTCGTACTCGTTACGCGGCGAAAAAGATTGAGTACCAGCACCATCAAAATGAAGCCCATGAACATGCCGATCGCCGGCGACAGGACGATCGCCGAAAGCGTCTCGATCCACTTCTTTCCCCAGAGCAACGCCGAGAAGCCGACCTTCGATACCGCCGCGCCGGCGTAGCCGCCGATAAGTGCATGCGACGAGCTGGAGGGAATGCCGAACCACCAGGTGATCAAGTTCCACGTGATCGCACCCAGCAGTCCGCCAAGAATCACGTTCGCATCGACCACGTTGAGATCGATGAAGCCCGCGGCCACCGACTTGGCCACGGCCGTGCCGACGAAGAACAATGCGGAGAAGTTGAACACAGCAGCCCAAATCACGGCCGCCAATGGACTCAGGACTCGCGTGCCGACGATCGTCGCGATCGAGTTGGCGGAATCATGAAATCCATTGATGAAGTCGAACGCCAGAGCGACGACGACGATGAAGATGACGAAGTTGACCACAGATCCGTCAGCTGTTCTTGAGCGCGATGCTTTCCAGCACGTTCGATACATCCTCGCACTCGTCGATCGCCTCTTCCAGTGAATCGTAAATCTCCTTCCACTTCAGCACTTCAATGGCCGGCTCGTCGTGCTCGAACAGGGCACCCACCGACTTCGCGTACAGCACATCACCTTCTTCCTCGAGCGCTTTCACCTTGCGGCCGTGCTCCAGCATCTTCACGCGCTTGGTGACATCGCCCACCGACTCGAGAATCACCGCACTCGCCCGCACCAACACATCGGCCATCTCCACGGCCCCACCACGCGGTGCCTTCACCCGGAACATCACCACGCGACGAGCCGCTCCGTTGATCAGATCGATCACGTTATCGAGACGCGTTGCCAGCACATGAATGTCTTCACGATCGAGCGGCGTCACGAAACTGGTGTCGATGCGCTGATTGATCAGCGCCACGACCGCATCTCCGTCCGTCTCGACCTTCTTGATCTCAGCCGCGATGCGCGCGGCGTCTGCGGGATTCTCGAACAGGGTGCGCAAGAGAGCCGACGCGCTCCCCATGGACACGGCGAGCTGCCGGAAATGATCGAAAAACGTTTCGTCTTTTGAGAAGAGCTTCACGACTCGGATGGCTGAGAGAAGGCGCATGGCATACGCGCTGACCGCACGCCCCGTAACGATTGCGTCACCGATGCCGAAACGCCACGTGTGACTTTCATCGTTACAAGACATTGACGCATTGCGCCGGACCCGAACGGTTCAGCGCCAAACCACTTTGGCGTCGCTCACCGCCACCTTGCGGCGCACCAGCTCCGGGTTCTCAAACCAGCGCGCGAGCAACGCCCCCACCACAAAGCCGCCGACGTGAGCCCACACAGCCACGCCGCCAGAGATCTCACGCCGCAGCGGCGACAGGTCCGGCAACCCCGCCAACAGCTGGCTGCCGAACCAAAGGATGAGCACCGCCCACGCCGGAAACCGCAACAAAAAGAATGGAGGAATAAAGGTCCGCACCTTCACCCGGGGATAGAACATGAGGTATGCGCCCATGATTCCCGAGATGGCCCCAGACGCACCCACGGTGGGCACGGGCGAGGACGGATCGACCGCCAGATGCGCCATCGCCGCGGCCACGCCGGTGAGCAGGTAGAACGCCAAGAAGCGCCACCGCCCCATGCTGTCTTCCACGTTGTTGCCAAACACCCACAGGTAGAGCGAATTGCCAATGATGTGTCCCCATCCCCCGTGCAGGAAGATGCTGGTGATCGGCGTGAGCCAATTGATGGCGTGGTCGTCGATCACGCAGGCCAGCGCCTGATCGCCAAAGCGCCCCAGCGGCACCCCGTAGCCCATGGGCGCCAGACGGCTCAGCTCTCCGGGCACCATCCCCAAGTCGCACACGCTGATCGCCAGCGGCAGCGGACTCCCTGCCCCCTGCACGAAGAACCAGACCGCCCACGTGATCACCAGCAGCCCGATGGTCATCACCGGGGTCCGGAGTGTCGGATTGTCGTCCGAGACGGGAAACATGGCACTCCCAGTAGGTCAAATTGGCAGACTGCCGCCGCGACAGCCATCACGCGGCGACTTACCGCCAGAATCGCGCCGGTCCGGCAGGAGCATCGCGGCCCAACGCTTGCCATTGGTAAGAGTAGCAGTGGAACACCGCAAGCACCTCTCGAAGAAGTCCCTACAGGCTGCAACTCCTCAACGAGACCTCAATGGCTGAAAAAGTTATCGGCATCGACCTTGGAACCACCAACTCGGTGGTGTCTGTGGTGGAAGGTGGCGAGCCCGTGGTCATCCCGAACGCCGAGGGCGGTCGGACGACCCCGTCGGTCGTCGGCTTTACCAAGGACGGCGAGCGCTTGGTTGGACAGATCGCCAAGCGTCAGGCGGT
>JBBQAK010000221.1:0-6649 GCA_038316215.1 Gemmatimonadales bacterium
GCATATTGCCAAATATACGCATCATATCGTCATTTTATGAGACATTTATGGCAACTCGTTGATCTTGTTGCTGTCATCGGCGGGCGGCAACTTGAGACTATGAATGCGATCCTCGCCTCCCCCGCCCGTGCGGCCGTCAAACCGTGGACCGGCACCGTCCAACTGATCGGCGTCCCCATGGACCTCGGCGCCAGTCGTCGCGGTGTGGACATGGGTCCGTCGGCGATGCGCCTGTCCAGCCTCGCCGCACAGCTCGAACGGCTTGGCCTCACTGTGCACGACGCCGGCAATGTGGTGGTGCCCGATCGCACCTCTCTCGGGAATGAACCGCGGGCGGTGCTCGATGCGATCACCGACGTGTGTATCGATCTCGCCGCACGCACCGCCGCGGCTGTGCGCGCCGGTATTCGTCCGCTGGTGCTAGGTGGCGATCACTCGCTGGCCGCCGGTTCCGTGGCTGGTACGGCTACGGCGCTCGCGGAACGCGGTCAGCGCACGGGTCTTATCTGGCTCGACGCACACGCGGATCTCAACACGCCCCAATCGAGTCTCAGCGGCAATGTGCACGGCATGCCGGTGGCCCATCTGTTGGGCTTCGGACATCGTCCACTGCGGCAGCTCTCGACCGCAATTCCGGCGGTGAGCCCGGAGCATCTCGTGTACGTGGGGCTGCGTGATCTCGACGACGCCGAGAAGGCGACAATCCGGGAGCTCGGCCTGCACGCGTACACCATGCGCGACATCGACGAGCGCGGACTGCGCGCGGTGATGGACGAAGCCATCAGCATCGCGACCACCGGCACCGGCGGCGTGCATCTGTCGTGCGACGCCGACTGGGTCGATCCGGCCGAAGCACCGGGAGTGGGAACGCCGGTACGCGGCGGCGCCACGCTGCGCGAAGCGCATCTCGCGATGGAGATCGTGCACGACTCCGGCGCCATGGTGGCGATGGACTTGGTGGAAATCAACCCGATTCTCGACCGACAGAACCAGACCGCCGAACTGTGCGCCGAGCTGATCGCGAGCGCCTTCGGCCGTCGGATTCTGTGATCACCGCGATGGAGCGAACACAGGAGCATGCGATGACACCGACCACGATGACCGTCACCGACGAACTGATTGCCCGCGAAGACGCGTGGGGCGCACACAACTATCACCCGCTCGACTTGGTGATCGATCACGCCGAAGGCGCGTGGGTGACCGACGTGGAAGGTAAGCGCTACCTCGACTGCCTGAGCTCGTACTCGGCGCTGAATCAGGGGCATTGTCATCCGCGCATTCTCGCCACGCTCGTGCAGCAGGCCTCGCGCGTGACGCTCACCTCGCGCGCCTTCCGCAACGATCAGCTCGGGCCTTTCTGCGAAGAGCTCGCGGAACTGTGTGGCATGGAGATGGTGCTCCCCATGAACACCGGTGCCGAAGCCGTGGAGACGGCCATCAAGGCCGCGCGCCGTTGGGGCTATCGCACCAAGGGCATACCTGAAGGCCAGGCGACCATCATTGCGTTCGACAACAACTTCCACGGACGCACCACCACGATCGTGGGCTTCTCGTCGGAGCCGTCGTACAAGGCCGACTTCGGACCGTTTGCCCCGGGCTTCGTGCTCGTACCCTTTGGCGATATCGCGGCCGTACGCGCGGCGATGACAGCGAATACGTGCGCCGTCCTGATCGAGCCCATTCAGTGCGAGGCCGGCGTACTCATGCCGCCCGACGGATTCTTGGCTGAACTCTCGGCGCTGTGCACCGAGCAGCGCGTCCTGCTCATTGCCGATGAAATTCAAACCGCCCTTGGCCGCACCGGCACCATGTTCGCCTGCGATCACGATGGCGTGAAGCCCGACATGTACGTGCTCGGCAAGGCGCTCTCCGGCGGTTTCTATCCGGTATCGGCGGTGGTATCCAGCCGCGAGGTATTGGGCGTATTCGGACCCGGCTCGCATGGCAGCACCTTCGGCGGCAACCCACTCGGCTGCGCCGTAGCGCGCACCGCGCTACGCGTGCTGCAAGACGAGCATTTGGTAGAGCGGTCGGCCGAGCATGGCGCGTGGCTCTTGGAGCAGGTGCGTACGCTGCGTCATCCCGCCATCAAGGCGGTACGCGGTCGCGGGCTGATGATCGCGATTGAACTGCACGAGAAGGCGCGTCCGTACTGCGAAGCGCTGAAAGCGCACGGCATGCTGTGCAAGGAAACGCACGACACGGTGATTCGGTTGTCGCCGCCGCTGGTGGTGAGCCGCGAAGATCTGGCGTGGGCGGTGGAGCGACTGCGGGCAGTGTTTGCTAGCTGAGGTGTCTCACCGCTCAGTACACAGTGTTCTGGCGACAGGCTTCAGACTGCATATAGTGCTCAGAACTCAGCAGCTACAGTGCTCGGTACCGAGGATATCGTGACTACGTGTGCGACGGCGGGGGGCCGCGTGGCGCCAACGCTCGGCACTGTGCACTGCTGCTGCTGAGTTCTGACCACTATACCGATCAGAGTTCTGAAGCCAGTTCACTGTGTACTGAATCCGCTCAATCGCGTGCGCCCGCTACTCCAACTCCTTCCCCTGCGTATTCGGAATGACCGACCACGTAATCGCCGCCATCAAGTACGCCGCACCCGCCACGGCAAATGCCGTCTGAAACCCGCGCGACGTGGCCAATGAGCCCACGGTAAACGGCGCCGTGGCACTGGCAATGCGGCCGATGTTGTACGTAAACCCCTGCGCCGATGCGCGGATCTGCGTGGGATACATCTCGGCCGTTACTGCACCGAATCCGCTATAGAAGCCCGTGCCGAAGAACGCCACGAACGGGCCAAGCAACAGCAGCAGCAGCGGATTCGACAACGAGCCGTACAGCGGCAGCAGCATGCTCGCGCCGAGCAGGTACACCACGTATACCTTCTTGCGGCTCATGACGTCGGTGATGTACCCGAACGACACGTAGCCCAGCCACATGCCGAGTTGCATGAAGACCACGAGCTTCGACATCGTGGCGGTGCTGAGGCCGATGCCACCCTGCGTCGTGGGTAGCGAGAGGTACGCGGGAATCCAGCCGTTCATGCCCCACCAACCGAACAGCGTGCAGGCATTCATGAAGGTGACGGCCGCCGTGCGCTTGAGCATCGCGCCGCGGAAGATGTCGAACACCGAATGCTTGCGGGGCGCATTCGGCAGCTTGTCGGCGCCAGAGCGTTCCGCGTCGAGTCGCGCCTGATTGAGCACTTTCCACGCGTCTGGCTCTTCGACACTTCGACGCACCCAGAGCGTGAAGAAGGCCGGCAGAATGCCGACGAAGAACACTGCGCGCCACCCGTAGGCCGGCAGGACAAAGCCCACGACGATCGCCGCGGCCGCGAAGCCGATGGCCCACGCACTCTGCATGAAGGCCAAGGCGCGGCCGCGTGACTTGGCCGGCCAACTCTCCGACACCAGCGCGGCGCCGCTCGCCCACTCACCGCCCATACCGAGCCCCAGCAACGCCCGAAAGACGGCGAATTGCCAGAAGGTATTCGACAAACCACAAGCGGCGGTGAACACGGAGTACAGCAGCACACTGGCAATCATCGAGCGCGTGCGTCCGTAACGGTCGGCCACCCATCCGAAGAACAGCCCACCAGCGGCGCCGCCCAGCAGCGTGATGGAGCCAAGCGCGCCGGCTTGTGTCTTCGTGAGCCCCAACTCCGCGATCACGGCCGAGAGGGTAAGCGAGAAGAGCATCACGTCGAAGGCATCGAGCGCCCAGCCCATGGAGGCGGCAACGAGCGCGCGGCGCGGCTGCGGTGGAGCACTGCGCCACCAGCCCATCAGGCCAGCATCGGAAATTGTCGGAACAGTAGGGGCAGTCATGCGCCGAACTTACGCGGCTGCGGCACGCAGCGCTGCCCCCGAACACTGGGCGCCCGTCCCCATTCCGATGTTGACGATGAACGGAATACATAGGCTACCGGTGCGCCACGAATGCAGTGCTTCGCCATCATATTCGCGCATCGCGGGATGCCACCCGATGGCCCGACTGGCGTCACGCCAGCAGGGACGCTCCGTGGGATGACGCGCTCGGCGGGTCGGACGGGAGTTGCCGGGAACGCTGCCCGGCGTACGTTGGTAGGGGTGCACCGACTGCGTCGCTCGTTCCCGCCTCCGAGGCCAACATGCCGCCACACGACCCGTTAGGAACACTTGATCTCACCGGTGCAACCGTAGAGAACGCGGCGAATCCCGGCTCGCGTGGAAACTTCGGCAAGAACACAGCGCACTACACCAAGGTGGGTGGGGTGCTCTTCCCCAAGGCACCTTCGCTTGGCGACATCAAGCAGCAGGAGCTCGCGGATTGCTACGTGCTCAGCACGGTTCTGGCGATCCTGGCGCGGACAGGCGGCGACGAGGTCGTCGAAGGCATGATGCGCGACCGCGGCGCAACGGTCGTGGTGCGGCTCTACGACAAGCAGGGCACGGCACGCTTTGTCAGCATTGAGAAGTCCGTTCGCAAGAATGCCAATAAGCACAATGGCGGGGCGATCTGGGCGTCGCTCCTCGAGAAGGCCTATGCGGCGGCGAGTTTTGTCGAGGACGGGAAGAAGTTTGCCGAGGGCGGCAAGAAGGCGACCTCCGACGCACCGCTGGTCACCGGGTGGGCCAAGCTTAACTTCGGATATTCAAAGGACGCGATGCAGGTGCTGCTCGGTAAAGCGGCCAACGAAGGCGCGATCATCGACGCCCTGATCTCGGGCGTGGACAAGTCGGGGACGGTCTTCCGCTCGCTGTTCTATGCGGAGAAATCCCATAAGATGCACGAGTCCGTCCGTGCGACGATTCGCGACGAGATCTTCGGCGGCAAGGGCAGCGAACTCGACCGCTTCCTGCAGTGGCGGACAGAACACGTGCAGCAGTCGTGGAAGGTGCTGCTCAAGGCCAACGGCGAGCTCGACCCCGACGCGAAGCCGACGGAGCCCACGCCGACTCGGTCGATGCGTCTCGACGATTTCTATGCGTTTCTGACCAATCACGGACTGGCGCAGGACGTGGCGGCGGCCGTCATGGATTACGCCGAGAAGAATCAGCTGCTTCCTGGCCGACGCGGGACCGGTGTGTACAGTACGGCGCAGTTGGCGGCGTTCAAGCGCATCAGGGATGGGTTGGCCTCGCATCTTCCCGTGGTGCTCTCCTCGAAGGAATCCGTCGGAACCACCATCACGCGCAAAGGAAAGAGCGGCGGCGAATCCATCGTGAAAGGACTGGCCGCGAGTCATGTGTACGCCGTCCTTTCGGTCAGGGAGGATTCTGTGAAGCCGCTCCGGAAGTGGATTCGCGTGCGAAACCCCTGGGGCGAGACTGGGCGGAGCTACTCGGAGTCAGCGACGACGCCGCACGTCCTCAAGGCGGCCGAATCGAAGGACGGCGAGTTCGATCTCGAACTGTCCGACCTGACGAAACGCTTCAGCGCATACACCATCGGTGGAGTCGCCGTCACCACCTGATGGCCGTGCTGTTGAGGGTTTGCCAGGTTTCCATCGTGGCAATCCAGCGCGCCGCGAGTGCAGTTCTTCACGACCACAGGGATCGACACCCCGACGACCGAGGAAGCATCGCGTTACGCTGAACGTGCGCGTGAACGTGCCCGCCCGTGGGAAGCCTTCATGTCCATGGGAAGGGAGCTAGCCCAACAGCTGCGCCGCAAACGTGGCCGCGTCGATATTCGCGCCGCACACCACGATACCCACGCGCTTCCCTTCCAATCGTTGGCGTAGCGGATACATGAGCGCCGCCAGTGATGCCGCCCCGGCGGGTTCGACCACCAGCTTCGCCACGCGAAAGGTGAGCCGCATGGCCTCACGGATCTGATCGTCGCTTACGAGCACGACTTCGTCGACGAACTGCCTGTTGAGTGCGTACGAGTAGGGCTCACAGCGTGGTGCGCCGAGCGAGTCGGCGATCGTGCGCACCGCGTCGATGGATTGCGGCGATCCGGCCGCGAAGCTGCGCGACATCGTATCGGCGCCTTCGGGTTCGACCACGTACACGGCGGTGTTCGGGCTCATCTGCTTCACCGCGCAAGCCACGCCGCCGGTGAGTCCACCACCGCCAGCGGCCACGATCACGGCGTCGAGTTCCTCGCCGGCGGCACGTACCTGATCGATGAACTCCATCCCCACGCCGGCAGTGCCGAGTGCGGTCTTGGGGCCTTCGTACGGATGCACGAAGGTGCGGCCTTCGCGGGCTTCGATTTCTTTCACGCGGGCGAAAGCGGCGTGCACGTTCTCCACCAGTTCGACCGTCGCACCCAGTTCACGACACACCTGTACGCGAAAGGCGTTGGCCGTTTTGGGCATCACTACGGTGGCGGACGTACCCAGCACGCGCGCCGAATATCCCAACGAGATGGCGTGATTGCCCGCCGACACACCAACGACGCCGCGTGCCAGTGCGGCGGCGTCGAGGTCGAGCATCACCGACAGGGCGCCGCGCGGCTTGAAGCTGCCAGTGCGCTGAAAGAGTTCTTCCATGAACCACACGCGCGTAGCGTCGCCCACCGCGCGCGCCAATGCATCCTCGACGAGCAAGCGCACTGAGGTGGTGATGACGCGATCACCCAGTCGTGCGCGGTTGGCGCGGATCGCCTCGATGGTCGGGAAGTCTGCGTCGACGCCAGCGGTCACGGCGCC
>JBBQAK010000425.1:0-3403 GCA_038316215.1 Gemmatimonadales bacterium
GCCGTTCAACACGGCGTTGCCGCCCATCACAATCAGTGTCACACCGATCGCGCCGACCGCCAGGGTGGTGAGTGCACCCACGGTCGACCAGCCCGCGATCGAGACCATCACCAGACGCAGCATGCGGTGCACGCCGCGGACAAACGCGAGATCCTCGCGACGTTCGGCCACGTACGCCTTGACGACGCGAATACCACCAAGCGACTCGCCCAAGCGACCAGTCACACGCGCGAAGGCCTCGCTGCGCGTGCGATTCACCGGCCGCAGCTTCGAAAAGGCTACGGCCAATCCTCCGCCGATCGACGCCAGGAAGACGAGCATCACCGCCGTCATGCGCCAATCGATCCACACCAGCACGCCGAGCGCTGCGCTGGCCGTGACGAGTCCACCAAGCAGCTGCACGAAACCCGAACCGAGCAGATTCCGGATGCCGTCTGGGTCGCCCATGATGCGCGAGATCAGCACGCCCGTCTGTGTCGAGTCGAATTGCGAGATCGGCATCCGCAGCACGTGCGCGGCGAGGCGCCGCCGCGTGTCGGCCACCACGCGCTGCGCGGCCGCGCCAAGGATTCGCGACAGCGCGTAGCCCGCGAGTGCCTGCACGACCGTGGCCGTCATCACCACGCCAGCCAGCGGCCACAATTGCTCGCGACGCGCATCCACCAGCACATGATCGATGAAGTACTTCGACGAGGCGGGCAGTACCAGTCCAGCTGATCGGCTCACCAGCGTGAGCACGATGCCAAGCGCCACATACCCGCGGTGACGTCGCATCAGCAGCCGTGCTTCGCGCCATGCCGACGCGGTGCGTGCCCGCGCGCCGTCGCCGGATGGATCGTCGAGCAGGTCTTCCGCGCGGGTAGGACGATCTCCGCGCGGGAACATTCGCATCGGCGCCGTCATGCGGGCAGTGCGGTCACAGCAACACGGTCCGATTCATCCTGTCGAATATGGACCGCACGTGCAACACGCACCACCCGTGCGGCAGAGCGGCTACTTCCCCTGCAGCATGCCCATCACCTGCGTCAGCATCGCACTGCTGCCCGGGGTGACGTTGCCATCTGGCGTGAGTTTGTCGATGAGCTGGGGCAACATGGCCGCCAGGCCACCCATCGCCTGCGCTGGATCGAGACCGGCCTGCGCCGCCGCCTGGGTCACCGCCGTGCTGCCCAGTGCGTTCTCGAGTTGCGTCGGCGAAACGGAGGCGTTCGTGCCGGTACCGACCCAGGATGACACAATGTCGCTCAACCCGCCGCTCTGCAGCTTTTGCACGACGCCGCCAACCCCGCCGTTCTGCTGGACGAGCGTCATGGCCATCCGCAGCAGCGCGGACTGCGACGTGCCCCCCTGCCCGGTGCCATTGCCCAGCAGCCCGCCGAGCAACTGCTCCACGCCGCCGGACTTCCCGCCCAACAGCGAACCCGCCATGTCTCCCAACGCTCCGTCTAGCAATCCCATCGATAGCTCCTGAAAAAGTGGCGTGTCTGCGCCCCGTACGAACATGCGCCGCGCGGCCAACGTCAACGTCGATGCAGCTGCGGATCCGGCGGTCGGGGCTATACGAGTGATCCTTGATGGCAGACCCAAGTATAGCCCGAGTACGGGCTGGCGCGCGAAACGTGAGGCGGCAGCATGTTATGTCTACGCGCGCATCGGCAAAGCAGACCACCGGGAGAATTTGTGACGACAGAAGAGATCGAAACCATCATCGCGCTGGCCACGCTGGCCGCCATCTCCGATGGAGTGCGGGACGACGCCGAGCAGGCGCGGGTCGTCGAGGTCGCGCGGACCCTGGGGCTGCTCGCCCCCGAAACGGTCATCGCGCAAGCCATGCGCGGTGCGCTCACCCTCCCCACGCTCGCGGCGCGGCTGCACTCCGACGAGGCGAAACGGGTCGCCCATGACACCGCGACCGCCGTCTGTCACGCCAACGGTTGGATCAGTCCAAGCGAAGGGCAGTTCCTGCGCGAGCTGGCCGATGCGCTGCAGCTCGAGACCGCGTCCACCGACCACGTGATCGCCGAAATCAACCGTGCCGTCGGCGACCATCACGCGCGCCCGGCCGCGCCGCCGTTCGGCGTGCCGGTGGTCGGCGTGCCGGTGGTCGGCGTGCCGGTGGTCTCAGCCTCAGATGCCGCCGCAACCTCTCCGCTCGACGATCACATCCTCGATCAGGCGATCCTGACGGCGGCGCTCGAACTGCTCCCCGATCGCCTCGCCAATCTGGGGATTCTGCCGCTTCAACTCCGTCTCGTGCACCAGATTGGCCAGCGCCACGGGCAACAGCTCGACACGAAGCAGGTCACCGATCTCGTGGCCACGTTCGGGCTGGGCGCCGCCGCGCAGGTGCTCGAAAAAGTGGTGCGACGGACGTTCGGTGGGATGGCCGGGGGACTGCTCGGAGGACTGCTGGGCGGAAGCGCCGGCATCGCGAGCGGCGCCGCCGTGACCTTCGCCAGCACCTACGCGCTCGGTCACGCCGCCGATCAGTACTACGCGCAGGGACGCTCGCTGTCGTCCGTCGATGTCAAGGCGCTCTTCACCAGATTCCGCGCTGACGCCGTCACGATGTTCCCGCGGGTCGAAGCGCGCGTCGGTGAGCTCGCGCGCGGCCGGTCGCTGGATAGCCTGCTGCGCACCGTGACTCGGTAACTCACGCCATGCTGTCCAGCGAAAACACCGTGACTTCCGGACGCACGTTGAAGCGGACCGGAAGCACCGTCCCCACACCGCGACTGATGTACAGTTGTCGGCCGCGCGAGAGGGCGAAGGCTCCGCTCGTATAGCGCCGATTCTTCACCGGGAGAATCGGCGGCGGCAGAAAGGGCGGCTTGCACTGCCCACCGTGCGTATGCCCGGCGAGGACCCAGCCGCCGTACGCACCCCATCCGGGCAAGTCGACGGTGTCCGGGTTATGACTGACGGCCAGCTGTGCAACCGCCGGATCGACCTGCGCGAAGGCCCGTTCGGGGGCGAACTGCCCGGCCCACAGGTCGCCCAGCCCCACGAGTTGCAGCTCCCCAACCATGCCCACCTCGTTCACGAGCACGGTGATCCCCAGATTCTCGAGCGCACCGCGTAGTCCGGCGGCCACCGCGGGTTCAGCCCAATTGTAGCCGTAGTCGTGGTTCCCGAAGGTCACGAAGGTGCCGAGGGTTCCACGGGGCAACTCCGCGTAGATCGCCTCAGCGTGCGCCTGTTGCTTCGGATGCCGCGAAATCAGATCGCCACTCAACACCACGATGTCGGGCCGCAGCGCACGAACCGTGTCGAACGTCGCACGCACATACGCGTCAGCGACGCTCGGCCCGATGTGCACGTCGGAGAGCTGCACCAACCGCTTCCCCACCAGCGACGACGGCAACCGACGGATCGGCAGCGGCACCGTGGTGATCTCGAGCCA
>JBBQAK010000290.1:0-5066 GCA_038316215.1 Gemmatimonadales bacterium
GCCATCCCGTGAGATACTGCGCGACGAAATTCAGCATGATCGTGCTGATCACTTCCAACACGCCAAATCGTAATCGTAGCGCGCCTGCGATCGCCGCCCACGCACCACCCGCCAGCGCGCCGGCCACCAACATTACGGGAATGCCGAGATACCACGGCACGCCAACGAGTGTGCCGCTGATCGCCGTGGCCGCTGCCGCACCAACCAGCAGCTGTCCCTCGGCGCCAATGTTCAGAATACCCGCGCGGAACGCCACCGACACGGCAAGACCCGCCAGCGCCAACGGCACCATGCGAACGATCGTCGCCGAGGTGATCGCGTAGTACGACCCGAATGCACCGCGCACCATCGCCGACAAAGCGGGAACGACGTCGTGCCCCGTGGCAATCAACAGGACCGCCAGCATCGCGATCGCCATGGCGAGCAGCACCAGGACGCGCGCCGTCGTTGCGGCGAACGCGCGTAGCGCCGTCACGCGTCTACTCCCAATGCGTCTCTCGTGTGACCGCTCAGCATGGCGCGTCCAAGGACGTCGCGATTCTTGGTGCTCTCGATGAGCGTGCCGTCGTGCATGGCGAACACGCGATCGGCTAACAGCAGGACTTCGTCGAGATCACTGCTGTACACCACCACCGCCATCCCGGCGTCGCGCGCCGCGCGCAGCGCCTGATGGACTGCATCGGTGGCCACGAAGTCGAGCCCGCGCGACGGATTCTCAACGACCAGCGCCTCACGCGCCGCCTCAAGTTCACGTCCGAGCACGAGCTTCTGCTGGTTGCCGCCGGAGAGGGTTCGCGCGCGCGCGTCGGCGCCGGCGGCGCGTACGTCGAATCGTTTCAGCAAGGCCGCCGTACGAGCGCGGAAGCCATTCCAGTCCATCACGCCCTGACGCGTGCCAGCGCCTTGGAGCGCGGTGTTCTCGAACAGTGGTGCGTCGAGCAGCAGGGCGTCACGATGCCGGTCTTCCGGCACAAACCCGACACTCTCGGGAATGGTGCGGGTGCCCGATGTTGGCGACAGACGTCCTGACAGCACGCGCAAGAGTTCATGCTGACCCGCCCCTTCAACGGCGCCGATGCCCACGATCTCACCGGCGCGCACCTGCAGCGTGGCGGATCGCACGCGATCCACGCCGTTGGCAGCACGCACCGTGACGGCCGTGAGTGCAAGCACCGGTGGCCGGGATGACGCACTGGTGCTGTCGTACACACCGTTGCCGTTCGCGTCTGACGTATCACGCCCGCTGAATGCGTTCGCGCGAACCGCGCTCGCCCCGCCAAGCATCGCGTCGGCCACGCTCTGCTGATCGGTGTCGCGCGCAGCGGTGGTGAGCACGGTGCGTCCGTGGTGCAGCACGGTAATGTCATCGGCCACCGCGAGCGCATCGCGCAACTTGTGCGTGATCAGCACCACCGCGTTGCCGGCATCCGCGTAACCGCGAATCCAGCGTAGCAGTTCCACCGCTTCTGCGGGAGCTAACACCGCCGTTGGCTCATCTAAAATCAGCAGCGTCACATCGCGCGCGAGTGCCTTCACGATCTCGCATCGCTGCTGCGCACCAACGGGGAGATCCTGCACGCGCGCGTCGGGATCGAGCACCAGTCCGGCTCGGCCGGCCACATCGCGCACACGGGCCGCGGCGCGCTGCGGATCGAATCCGCCATGTCCGCCGAGCGCGATGTTTTCCGCCACGGTCATCGTGGGCACCAAGGTGAAGTGCTGGTGCACCATCCCGATACCGAGGGCGAGCGCTTCCGATGGCGATCGCACCGTGATCGCGTCGCCGCGCCACTGCATGACGCCCTGTTGGGCGCGCAATAACCCGAACACCACGCGCATCAGGGTTGTCTTCCCCGCACCATTCTCACCGAGGAGCGCGTGCACGCTGCCGGCGCGTACGTGTAGTGTCGCGCGCTCCAGCGCGCGCACGCGGCCGAATGAGTGCGTGATCCCGTCGAGCGAGAGCAGGACTGCTCCCGTCGGCGCGGTCGTCACGATCCCGTGGGGAGATGCAGGAAAGTCCAGGGCAGCCCGAAGCGTGTTTCGAGAAAGGCACCCAGCGCCTGAACGCCAAGTGTCTCGGTGGCATAGTGCCCGGCGTAGACCACGCACAGGTCGTGCTCGATCGCATCGACGGTCGTGTGATGCGGTCCCTCACCCACGATGAGCGTGTCGACACCGCGCTCGCGCGCTTCGCGCAGCGTTTCTGATGACGCGCCGCCACCCGTGCAGATCGCCCACCGATGTGTGCGTCGTCCCTGCGCGGGAATCGACGTGCGTACGCTGCCGCCGTAGCGGGCCGAAAAGGCCTGCACGCGATTTACCAGTTCGTCGGTGGGCTCGTTCGCGGTTCCGGTCACGCCGATGTCGACTGTCTTAAAGCGCGCAAAGCCACCATCCGGTGTAAGCCCGAGCGCCTGCGCCAACCGCACGTTGTTCCCATGCTCGGCGTGCAGATCCAGCGGTAGATGCGACGCATACACCGCCAGACCGCTGGACAGCATCGCTCGGTATTTCTGGTACGGCATCCCGACGAGCGGCTGCACGCCACCCCAGAACAGGCCGTGGTGCACGATCAGCAGGTCGGCGCCGGAGATGACCGCTTCGGTGATCGCTGCGCGTGACGCATCGACGGCGACGGCCACGCGATGGACCGTGCCCGGGTTCGCCACTTGTAGGCCGTTCACTGCACCTGGATAATCGGGGATCTCACTGGTGCGCAGCTCGGCGTCGAGCGCCGACACGATGTCCTGCAGCGGTATGGAGGGCAGGGTGCTGCCGTTCCCGCTGGCCGTTGTGAGCATGGGATCCGTGGCCGGTGTCGACATGGTTTACTTCGCGGCGGGCGGTATTGCCGACGACAGTGGTTTTGCGTCGTCTGTGCCCTGTAGGAGATCGGCGAGTCCGGTGAAGGTCCCGGCCTTCAGCATCGCGCCGACGGAATCGCTCGCGGCCAGCGCCGCTGCCGGTACGCGTGCTCTCATCGTCGGATTGATCACCAAGCGCACCACATCGTCCTTCACGCCAAGGTCGATCACGCGCCCCGTAAACGTGCCCGCCTGCACCTCTCGCGCGACCATCAGAAACGCCTTCGGCAAATCGATCACGACGCTGGCCACGATGACGTCGGGGGCGACACTGTTCTGGTCGGCGTTGGTGCCGAAAGCGAGAATCTTCTTTTCGCGCGCGGCCTGAAACACGCCAAGTCCGGCGGCGTCGGCGTTCTGAAAAATGATGTCGGCACCCTGCGCGATCTGGGCGAGTGCCTGTTCCTTTCCTGCGCTCACGTCATCCCAGTTCCCGATATACGACGTGATGATGCTGACCTTTGGATTGACCGACTTGGCGCCGCGCTCGAAGGCGAGAAAGCTGGTCTTCACCGGCGGCAGTTCAGTCCCGGCGATGAGTCCGATCTTGTTCGTTTTCGTCATCGCACCGGCGATCATGCCCGCCTGATACGAGGCTTCTTCGAACGCGAACGCGAGGCCGGCCAGGTTCGGCGCCGTGACTCGGCCAGACGTGATGGCGTACATCGTTTTCGGATAGCTGGGTGCGACGCGGGCCGCGGCTTCCTGATATTCGAAGCCGTTGCCGATGACGAGGTCGTACCCCTGCGCGCCATACTGTCGGAAGTTTTCGTCGAACTCGGCCGGCGTTTTCGTCTGGATGTGCGACGTTTCCGCGCCCAGGGAATCGCGGATGGCAAGCAGCCCTTCGTGGGCGATCCCGTTCCACGACTTGTCGGAGATCGGCCCCGGGGTCAGCAGGGCCACGCGCATTGTTTTTGTGCCGGTGGAATCCGCGGTGCTACCGGTCTTGTCTCCGCCGCAGGCCGCGAGGAGGCAGGTCAGGGCGCCGAGGGCGACGCGGGCGACGCGATTGCTGAGCATTATGGTGTCCTTGCGGATGTTTTGGCGCCTTGGTGCATCGATCGTGTCTCTTTAATGATTCGACCGGGCTGATTTATTGACTAATCGAGAGAGACGCCAAGCAGGTCGAGGAGGCGCTCAAGGTCATCGTTGGAGAAGAACGCGATGCGGACTTCACCTTTGTCCTTGGCTGATAGCTGAATGGACACGCCTGTTTGGAGTTTCCTCCGGAGGCGCTCTTCGAGCTGTCGAACGGTGGCGGCCGATGCGCCAGCGGGGACGGCGCCATCGGCATCGGACGGTTTCTTCCCAGCGGCGGGTGGTTTGGGTCGCCCGGCCTGCACACGGCGTTCGACTTCGCGAACGGAGAGTCCTCCTTCGATAATGTCTCGGGCGAGGTCTACGATGGCCCGTTCGGAGGGGAGGGGGAGGAGCGCGCGGGCGTGGCCGGCGGTGAGCTGCTTCTCTTGCAACATCCGGCGCACGGAGGCGGGGAGCTGTCGGAGTCGGAGCGCGTTGGCAACGGTGGAGCGATCTTTCCCGATGACGTCGGCGACTTCTTGATTACTGAGCTGGAATTCGTCGGCGAGCCGCTGGTAGCCGTCGGCTTCTTCGATGGGGTCGAGGTCGGCGCGCTGAAGGTTTTCGATCATCGCCAGGACGAGCAGCGTCTTGTCGTCGACCGACTTCACGAGCGCGGGGATCTCGGTCCAGCCCAGTCGGGTGGCGGCGCGGAAGCGCCGTTCGCCGGCGATCAGTTCGTAGCCGGTGCCGTTGGGGGCTGGGCGCACGGTGATCGGCTGGAGCAATCCATTCACGCGCAGACTTGCTTCGAGATCAGCGAGTTCTTCCGGCCGGAATTCCTGCCGCGGCTGATACGGATTGGCGCGGATCTGCGAAAGCTTGAGGGTGCGCAGCGGGGATTCTTCGCGCGCGGTTTCCGTGGGCGTGGGGGAGGTTTCGGCAGCCGAACGATCGGTAGTGGGCGATCTGGCACCGGCGGCAGCGGTGGTTGCCGGGTCTTTCGGGGCGTCACGACGCGCGAGGAGGGCGTCGAGTCCGCGTCCAAGGCGACGAGGGGGTTCAGGCGTCATAAAATGCTACCTAAGTGCTTGAGGCAAATGTGTTTACGCGTTTTCGCCCGAGGGTGATGCGGCGGCCGTGCGATCTATGAGCTCCCGGGCCACGGCCATGTAG
>JBBQAK010000145.1:0-8876 GCA_038316215.1 Gemmatimonadales bacterium
GCTGCTCGCGCAGCAGTCACGCACCCGTGACGCGCTGGCCCGATGGGCCGGTCTCGCGCAATCGACCGAAGGGGATGCCTTCGTACAGCGCGCCCGGCATGCCGTGTCGCATGCGGTCTACGGCAGCGGTGCTCCTAGCGACCCGGCGCGCGTCGCATGAGTGCGCGTCGCATGAGTGCGCGTCGCATGAGCGCGCGATGAGCCTGGAGGGCCGTCTCCGCGAGCTCGGCCTGGCCGAGGTGCTGCAGCTGCTCTCCCTGAGCCGGAAGTCAGGCGTGCTGCACCTCGAGGCTGCGCTCCACGGGCGACACGCCGCCGTGCATTTTCAGCAGGGCAGCGTGGTCAACGCCGCGGCGTGGCACGCGCATGAGTCCGCGTTGGCGCTGCGGACGCGGGCGGCCGAGGAGGCACGGGAAGTCGAAGCCGTCATGCTCGACTTGCTGCTCTGGCGTGACGGCGCATTTCGCTTTGCGCCCGCCGACGCGCAGGCGCCGACGAGCGCGTCGATTCGTTTGGCGATTGAACCGCTGCTGATGGAGGCCGCCCAACGGGCAGAGGTCTGGGCCCGGATCGAGGATCGCGTACCCCATTCGCGCGTCGTGCCGGCCTTCGTCGACGTTGAACCCCAGCAGCTGCCGCTCCTGCGTCTGGCGCCGATTCAGTGGGAGATTCTTACCCGCGTCGACGGCCAGCGCGACCTGCTGACGTTGGCCGAGTCACTCGGTCGCGACCTGCTGGACGTGGCGGAGCAGGTCCACGGCCTGATCGGGGCAGGGCTGTTGGTGCTGCGCGAAGGGCCGGTGGCGCCGCGCCGGAATCCTACGCCGCCCGCGCTGGCGGCGATCCCCGCCCCTGAAGGTCGCGAGAGCGGCGGCGATCTGTGGATACCCACGGCCGACCACACACGACACTCGTCGTCGCCGCCCGACGATGCGTCGGGATGGCCCGACGAGGATTCACTTTTCGATCCGGTGGAATTGGGGGTCATTTCCCCCGAGGGATTCCCGCGCCGCCGGACGCCGTGGATGGCGTCGTCACCGGTTGCCTCGCAGGCCGCTGAACCGTCCTTGCCACGAGGGGAGACGGCCGGAATCGCAGCGCGCGCCGATGCCAGCTCGTTGTGCCGGCTCGGTGACGAAGCGGCCCGGCGTGGTGACTTTGCCGACGCGATGATACACTGGAATGCTGCCCTTCGGTTACCGGAGCCGTTCGCCGACGCAGAACGTGTGCGCGAAGCGATCGCACTCACGGCCCGGTTGCACGCGCTGCTGCATCCGTAACGGCGTAGGAGACATGCGGTGGATCGTGGCCTTCGGGCGCGGAGCCACCGTCGGCGAGGAGAGGAGCGGGCGCATGCCCATTGTCGATCATGCCACACGGCTGATCACCTGCAAGTTGGTCTACTACGGACCGGGACGGTCTGGCAAGACGACGAATCTCACGTACCTGCACTCGGCGTTGCCGGGCACGCAGGTCGGTGAGCTCACGTCGCTGGCCACCCGTCGCGATCGCACGCTCTTTTTCGACTACCTCCCCGTCGACCTCGGCACCGTCGGCGCGTATCGTGTCCGCTTTCAGCTGTACACGGTTCCGGGACAGCCGTACTACCGGGCCATCCGGCAGCTTGTGCTGCAGGGAGCCGACGGCATCGCGTTCGTGGCCGACAGCCAACGCCATCGCTGGGACGATAATCTCGAAAGTCTGCAGGACATGCACGCGAATCTTGCCGAGCATGGGGTCGATGCGCGTGCGCTGCCCATCGTGATGCAGTACAACAAGCAGGATCTCCCCGCCTCGCTGGCTGCCAGTGTGGCGGAGTTGTCGGTCGCCCTGAACTTCCGTGGCGTCCCCGAGTTCGGTGGCGACGCGCTTCACGGTTCCGGCGTCTTCGACACGCTGCGATCGCTCGGGATGCGCGTGCTCAGGCGGCTCGGCGCCGACGAGGGGACGGAAACCGCCCATCGCGCGGCCCTCGCCTTACGCACACCGGCGTTCACGCCGGCGCTGCACGCCGGTCACGTCACGACCGACGTGCTCACCGGCGTCGCCGGCAGCGACGCATGAGCGACGCATGAGCGACGCATGAGCGACGCGTGAGTGGTCCACTCGACGGGAGCTATCGCTTCGACACGTTCGTGGTGGGGTCGTCGAACCGCCTCGCGGTGTCGGCTGCTCGCGCGGTGGCTGACGCACCGGGAAGCGCGTACAACCCCTTGTTCGTGTACGGTGGCTCCGGGTTAGGCAAAACGCATCTCGTGGCAGCCATCGCGCATCAGGCGCTCGTGGCCCAGCCTGATTTGCGCGTGGAGTTCACCTCGGGCGAGGATGTGGCCGAGCACCTGCATCGCGTGATCGCGAGCGGCCAGGCGCAGCTGTTCGTCGAGCACTATCAGCGGGTGGACCTGCTCATCCTCGACGATGTGCAGTTTCTCACTGGCCAGCGCGAAACGCAGTCCGAGCTGCTGCGACTCTTCAACCTCATGCAGGGCACGGGCCGGCAGCTGGTACTCACCAGTGATCGTCAGCCGTCGGAGATTCCTGATGTCGATCAGCGCCTGCTGTCTCGACTGATCGGCGGTCTGGTGGTCGATGTTGGCGCTCCTGATTACGAAATGCGTCTCGCGATTCTGCGCAATGTCGCGGTCGTGCGCGGCGTCGAGTTCGCCGACGGGGTGCTCAACGAAGTCGCACGGCTGGCGTTCGGGAACGTGCGCGAACTGAAGGGTGCCCTGAACAAGCTCTCGGCGTTTCAGCAGCTCGAGGGAACGCCGGTCGCGCCGCCCGATGTGCGCGCCGTGCTTGGCGAGCGGGCGTCGACGACGCCGTCGCCCCCGCCGCGCATCGAAGCGATCATTCCCGATGGGACCGACTACGACGGCTTTCTCGCCGACGTCCTGCAGGAAGTCGAGACCCGCGTGGAGCCGTGGCGCGTGGCACTCGGCGAAGCGATGTCGCGCTGGAAGACCCACGGGTACAGTATCGCCGTGCTCGAGCGCGCCATGCATCTGCCTACGGCGCCCGATGTGGACGGGTTGCTGGCCACGTTCGCCTCGGCGATTGATCATCTGCGCACCCTCGAAGCGCAGGCGAGCAGTCTCGATCCGACGCTACGCGGACACGCCGCCTTCCGCGACGTCGAATTGATTCCGCTGGCGCGGCGGCTGGTGGAGCGCGCGATGGCCAGCGCGTTGCCACTGCCCGCACCGTCACCCGCATTCACGCGCGAGCGGATCGATGTGAGCCACGCGAATCAGCTGGCGGTCAAAGCGATCGACTCGGTCATCGAGCAACCGGGCACGCGCTACAATCCGTTGTTCATCTGCGGTCCGGCCGGTAGCGGCAAATCGCACCTTGCGCATGCGCTGGGTAACGCGATGCGCCCCCGTGCCGTCGTAGCCTGCCTGTCAGCGAATGCGTTCGTGGACGAACTGATCGCCGCGATGCAGGAAGGCGGCATGGAGCGCTGGCGCTTGCGCTTCCGCGCCGCGGATGTGTTCATCCTCGATGATGTCGAGGTGTTAGCGGGGAAAGAACGCACGCAGGAAGAAGTGTTCCACCTGTTCAATCATCTGTACGAGCGCGGAAGTCAGATCGTGCTCACGAGCCAGTATGCGCCGCGCGAGCTTCCCGAGATCGCCGATCGCTTGCGCTCGCGATTCGAGGGCGGGCTTGTGGTGGCGTTGCAGTCGCGTGAGCGCCAGCGCGTCGAACAGCTCGTGGAACGTGCACCTGGTGAGCTCGATCGATTCTTCGAGGATCGCGAGAAGACGATGTGGAACTGGCCGGATCTCGGCGGACGACTGATCGAGGAATACCGGTAGTGGCGATCCGCGGAAATCTCAGTGAAGCCTCGCTCGCCGACGTGCTGCAATTGTTGGCGCTCGGTCAGAAGACCGGCTGTCTCAGCATCGCACGCGAAGGCAGCTTCGGCACCGTCCATTTTGCGGGCGGTCGGATCGTGCACGCCGAGCTGGTGAATCGTCGCGATCGACTCGGCGATCGACTCGTGCGCATCGGTGCGATTACGGCCGACGATCTCGCGCGGGTCACGGCGGCGAGTGCGCCGCAGGACGATCGGGATCTCGCGCACGCGCTGCTCGCGCAGGGGCTCATCGAGCGGGAGGTGCTCGTCGGCGAGTATCGCACGCAGGTGGAAGAGGCCGTCTACCACCTGTTCAGTTGGTCGCTTGGCTCGTTCACGTTCGAGCCCGAAGCGGCTGATGCTCCTGATGCGGCTCTGGTCTCGGTCAGCGCCGACTCGCTGCTGCTGGAAGGTGCGCGTCGGGTGGATGAGTGGACGCAGATCGCCAAGAAGGTGCCGAGTCTCGATCTGATTTTCGAACTCGACGGCCCGCGGCTTGCCCAGCGCGAAGTCCCGTTGAGCGCGACGCAGGAGCGCCTCCTCCCGTTTCTCGACGGTACGCAGGATCTCAATACCGTGATCGAGCGCTCCGGCCTTGGGGAGTTCGAAGTTGGCAAGGCGGTGTTTGGACTGCTCACCGCCGGGTACGCGCAGCGCGTCGGCCGGAGCGCCGCACGACGTCAACCGTCGCCGGAGAGCCGTGTGGCCGAGCATCGCAATCTCGGCATCGCGTTCTATCGCACCGGCATGCTTGACGAAGCGCAGCGCGAGTTCCGCCGTGTCCTCGAGCTGCGAGCAGCCGATGGCGTCGCGCGCTTTCATCTCGGGCTTGTGCAGTTGCGTCGTCGTGATTGGGCCGGCGCCTTAGAGACGTTTCAGCGCGCGTCGCAGGAGCCGGATGCCCCGTCGGCCGTACTACACAACCTCGCGTATGTCTGTGAGCAGCGCGGCGATTTCCCTGCGGCGGCTGGCTACCTCGATGACGCATCGCGGCGCATGGTGCTGGCCGACCCGCGCATCGCGCTGTCCCGCGCGACGCTGGCATTACGCGTGGGAGATATCGCGGGCGCCGAGTCGGCGTTGGTGGACGCGCGCGGCGCCTGGGGTGCCCGTCAGCCATCGGCCGCCTGGTTCCACGCCGCTGGCTTGGCCGCAGCACTCGGGGGCGATAGTGCGCGAGCCGCCGCCGTGTTGGAAGAGGGCATC
This sequence comes from Gemmatimonadales bacterium, assembly GCA_038316215.1. GTDB lineage: Bacteria > Gemmatimonadota > Gemmatimonadetes > Gemmatimonadales > Gemmatimonadaceae > Gemmatimonas. The sequence goes on from JBBQAK010000145.1 coordinate 5,069, forward strand.
GCGCTCCATCCGCATGCGGCGGCGCTCCACAATAATTTGGCGGTGGTGCAGGAGCGGCGCGGGAGCTACGAGCTTGCCGCCCGCACCATCGAGCACGCGCTGCTCGAGGACGCGAACTGCGCGCATTTGCACAAGAACCTGGGCGACTACCTGTATCGCGCGCAGCGTTACGACGAGGCGTTCGAATCATTCGTGCGCGTCGTGCGGCTCATGCCGTCGCATGGACCCGATGTATATCTGAAGATCGGCAACGTGCATTATCGCCGTGGTGCGCTGGCCGATGCGCAGGCCGCGTGGGAACAGGCGCTCGTCCTCGATCCCGACAGTCGGATCGTACGCGCCAACCTCGATGCGATGCGTCGCTCCGCCACGCCCTCTGATCCGGCGCCAGCCGCCGTGAGTGACGACGCCGTGCTGATGGCGCCGCGGTGAGGGGGCGATGAGGCAACACACGGTCGGCATTGCCGATCTCACGGCCGGTGCCGGGGATATCACGCTGGTGACTATTGGCCTCGGGTCGTGCGTGGCGATCGCGCTGCACGATCGGACGCGACGCGTCGGCGCCTTGGCCCATGTGCTGCTGCCGCATCACGCGCTCACGGCTGACGCGCCGAGTGCCGGCAAGGCCGCCTCCACGGCGGTGCCGGCGATGCTGTCCCGCATGCAGGCACTGGGCGCGACGCGCGACATCGAAGCGCGACTGGTGGGTGGCGCGAGCATGTTCGCGACGCTGCTGGCAAATGGTGCGATCAGTCTCGGCGCACGCAATGTGCAGGCGGCGCGGTCGGCCTGTGCGGCGCATGACATTCGAGTCGTGGGCGAAGCGGTCGGTGGCGACTTTGGGCGTTCGGTCTATTTCAACGTGGCCACCGGACAGGTTCACGTGCGCACGGTGCGAGGCGACGATGTCCTCCTCTAGCACCGCCATGACCGGGCGCCGTCGCGTGCTCGTGGTTGACGACAGCGCGTTCATGCGACGACTGGTCAGCGAGCTCGTGGCGTCCAGCGGCGAGTTCGATGTCGTCGGAACGGCGCGCGATGGGTTAGATGCCCTGCGACAGATGCCGCTGCTTGATCCCGATCTCGTGACGCTCGACGTGGACATGCCCAACCTCGACGGCCTCGCCTGTCTCGAGCGGATCATGCAAGACTGGCCGCGTCCGGTCGTGATGCTGAGTGCGGGCGGCAGCGACGGCGGCGCGGACGCGACGCTGCAGGCGCTCGATCGTGGCGCGGTGGAGTTTGTGCGGAAGCCTTCGGGCGCCATCAGTCTCGATCTCGAACTCGTGAGCGAGCAGCTGCTGGACGCGTTGCGCGCCGCCGCGTCGGTCACGCTGTTGCGGGTGCCCGAGCCGTCACCGGCGCTCGTGTCCGCGTCGTCGGCCATCCGCGGGTCGGCCCACGATCGCGGTTTGCGTTCACCCGCCCACCCGTCCGCGCATTCGCGCGGACAGCCACCATCGTTCGTGGTCTGCATCGCCGCCTCTACCGGTGGTCCAGCGGCGTTGAGCCAACTGATTCCGCAGCTGCCGCGCTTCGAGCGGGCCGCCGTGATGATCGTGCAGCATATGCCCGCGGGGTTCACCGCGAGCTTTGCCGGACGGCTCCACGGCATCTCTCGGCTGTCCGTACACGAGGCGATGCATGGCGAACCGTTGCAGGCCGGCCATGCGTATGTGGCGCCCGGTGGCTTTCATCTGCGCCTTGGTGGCACACGACAGGCGCCCGTGGCGCTGCTCGATCAGGAGCCGACGGAATGGGGCGTCCGGCCAGCGGCCGACCGGCTATTCAAGTCGGTGGCGCAGTGTTACGGCGCGGCGTGTCTGGGTGTGGTCTTGACCGGCATGGGTCGAGACGGCGCCGATGGACTACTCGCCATCCGCCAGGCCGGCGGGTTGGCCATCGTGCAGGAGCGCACGACCTGCGTGATTCCCGGCATGCCCGACTCGGCGCTCCGCGTGGCCGGCGCCGACGACGTCGTTGGCCTGTGCGACATGCACCGCGCGATCGAACGACTCGTCGTCGGGCAGGGCATCGCCGAAGACGACAGCGTGGCACGGATCGCGTGAGTTCCTTGTGAGTTCCTTGTGAGGCGCCCGTGAGCAACTTCAAGTCGACCGCGATGTTCGCCGTCCGCCGCCGCGCCGTGAGTATGGTGGAGCGCGCGACGTTCGTCTGCTTCTCGATCGGGGAGCATCGACTTGCGGGGCCGGTCGAACTCATCGATCGCGTACTGCGCCCGTCGACCGACGCCCCCAGCGTGGTGTTCGAGGGACGCGTACTCCCCTACGCGGATCTTGCCTCGCCGCTTGGACTCACGCTCGGCAGTGGTGCCGTGGCGATGCGACGCGTTCTCGTGGCCCACGTGAATGACAACTGGTGGGGGCTGCCGGTGGATGCGGTGCATGAAGTGCTTAGTGTCGACGCGAGCGATGTGCTGCCGTTGCCGGCCGACCATGCTGATGCCCATCGCACCGGCGCCATCGCCACGTTTACGCGAGGCGGAAGTACTGTTCTGGTGCTCGACCTCGTTCGCCTCCTCCGTTGACTCTGTCATGTGACCGCGCCATGTCGCACACCGGTTCCGATCTGCAAGCGCGCTTTGACGCCATCCACGACGCCCTGGCCGCGCCGCCGGCGCTCGATGAGCGCGAGCATGTCAAACAGCAGATTATCGCACTGTTCCGCGACGCCGATGCTGCGGCCACGGCCGCACTGGCGTTTAAGGCGAGTGTGAAGGAGCTGGTCGACCTTTGGAAGCAGCTCGATGGCACGACCGTGCCTGCCACGCGCACCGCGGCGACCGCAGGCCTATCGGGCTCGGGACGCGTCGATCATCTGGGCGCGTCGACGTTCATCGAGAAGGGCTGGTCGAAGCTGTCACTCGGCGATCCCGCCGGTGCCGAAATCGCGCTGCGTCGGGCGTTGGATCTCGCACCGGGTAGCAATGAAGCGGAGACGCTGCTGGGGTGGGCGCAGATGATGCAACCGGAGTATGACGCCGCCCTCGCCACCTTTCAGCGCGTGCTGGCACGCGATCCCGAGCACGCACTGGCGCATACCAACGTGGGTTACATCTGCCTTCGTCAGGGGCTGTATGGCGAGGCGATCGAGCATCTCTCGCGCGTGATTCGGCTCGACCTCGACCGCAAGGCCACGCTGTATGCACATCTCTATCTCGGGATGGTCTATCGCGAGCGCGAGATGTACGACGACGCCGAGGTCTTCTTTCGCAAAGCCCTCGAACTCGGACCAAACCTGCTGCAGAGCTGGTATGAACTTGGACGTGTGCATTGGTTCGCCGAGCGCCGCGATGACGCCATCGTGGCGTGGCGTGCGGGAGCGGAGGCCAACAAGTTCAGTCCATGGGGGAAACGCTGCGCGGAACTGCTGGGGCAGGTAGAGCAGGGTGGAGCGCCACCGCGCACCGACTGAGCGTCGTATTGCGTCGGCGCGTCGCCCGGATTCGCGTCGCCCGGATTCGCGCCGCCCTGCTGGCGGTCGTGATGTTCGTGGTGGTGTCGTTCGCTGTGGCGACCGCTGGCTCGCGCACGCTCTCGGCGCAGCAGTCGTCGGCACCTGGTCTGCGGCTCGACGCGGGCCGTTTCACGGTGGTGGCCGACGCGCGCGATGCCCGTCTGGCGCGCTCGCTGCTGAACGCGGCGCAGGCGAATGACAGCTTTCCGGGACTGCCGCGCCCGACGGCGCACGTGCTCATTGCGGTGGCCCCAAACGCTGAGCGGTTCCGGCAATGGGTGGGGCCGCACGCGCCGGAGTGGGGCGCCGCCATTGCGATCCCCGACGAGCA
>JBBQAK010000207.1:0-6984 GCA_038316215.1 Gemmatimonadales bacterium
GTGGCGCAACGACGTCCACGCGATGGACCCATCCGCCCTGCGTGCCCTACCGGCCGCCGAAGGACTCTTTGCACAGTCGACCGCCGACACGACTGTGCACACGACGGATGGCGCACCCGAACAGGACGTCGGAGCGACGACCACGACGAATGCGCGCACCGAACACGCGTATCACGCGGACGACGCGCCGATATCCGTGCCCCCGCTGCTGCAACTGCGGCGCATGTATCTCATGTTCGAGCACGAAGACGGCGTGATCCTCATCGATCAGCACTCGGCCCATGAACGCGTGCTGTACGAAGCGTTTCTCGGCGTGCTCGAGCGCGGCGAAGCACCGTCGCAGCGATTGCTCTTCCCGATGACGCTCCATCTTGGCCCCGACGAAGCCGAGGCGTTCGAGGCCAACCGCGTGTCGTTCGAGAAACTCGGATTTGAAATGGACGGATTCGGAGGGCACTCGTTGCTCGTCAACGCCGTGCCGATGCCGCACCCGCGCTTCGACGCGGAACGGTGCTTGCGCGAAACGCTCGCCGCACTGACGGGTGATCGCGCCGCCGGGGACGCCAAGCGCCATGAGCGGCTCGCCGCCACATTCGCCTGCAAAGCCGCCATCAAGGCCGGTGATGTCATGTCGCCCGGCGAGATGCGCGCGCTCTACATCGCGCTGGCCAACACCAAGTTGCCGGCCCACGACGTGCACGGTCGCTCCACGATTGTCCGCTTGGCCTGGGACGAGCTCGACCGGCGCTTCGGGCGAAAGTGACCGCCGTGCGAACCGACGACTCCACGTCACCGTCGGCAGCGCCGCATCGCATCATCGTGGGCCCGACGGCCGCGGGAAAGTCGGCGCTGGCGATGCATCTCGCGCGCGCGCGCGGCCTCGCCATCGTGAGCGCCGACTCTCGACAGGTCTATCAGGGATTCGATATTGGTACCGCCAAGCCGTCCCTCGCCGAGCGAAACGCGGTGCCGCACTTCGGTGTCGACGTGGTGCCACCCACCATGCGCTACTCGGCGCATGCCTGGGCCGTCGATGCTGCCCGCTGGTCACTCGAAGCCGCGCAGGCAGGAACCACGCCCGTCATCGTGGGCGGGACTGGCCTGTACGTGAAGGCACTGGTGTCACCGCTCGATACCGTACCGACGCTCGATCCCGACCGTCGCGACACGCTCAGTGCGTGGCTGGCGGCGTGCTCGATGGACGAGGTGACGCGCTGGTGCCGTCGTCTCGATCCGGCCCGCGCGCATCTGGGCCGCACGCAGTTACTGCGGGCGGTCGAGACCGCGCTGCTCTCCGGCACCCGCCTCAGCGACGCGCTCCGGTCCGTCAGCGGGTCCGATACGTCGTCCGATGCCTCACCCTCGGCATCGGCGCGGTATCTTGTGGTTGATCCCGGGCCGGTCCTGGCCGAACGGATCACCCACCGCGTACACCAGATGATCGCCGACGGATTCGTGCAGGAAGTCGAACGACTGAGGCTGACCGTCGCGCCCGATGCACCGGCGTGGTCCGCCAGCGGTTACCGCGTCGTGCGTGATGCGCTCGACGCCGGCGGACCACGCGCGTTCGACGCCGCGATCGAGCGGGTGATCATCGAAACGCGACAGTACGCCAAACGACAGCGTACGTGGTTCCGGCATCAGCTGCCAGCGGAGCAGGTCACGCGTATCGACCCCAATGCGCCCGGAGCACTCGAGCAGGCGCTCGCCTGGTGGGATCACGAGGAATCCGTCGCGAATCATGCGATGCACACGAGGACCACATGAAGATCGGTATCACCTGTTATCCGACGTACGGTGGCTCCGGCGCTGTCGCGACGGAACTCGGCATTGCGCTCGCCGCGCGTGGTCACGAAGTGCACTTCATCACGTATCAGCAACCGTTTCGCCTACCGAGCTTCCTGCCGCGGGTCTGGTTCCATGAGGTGGACGTCGGACGCTACCCACTCTTCGAATATCCACCATACGACCTGGCGCTCGCCGTGCGTATGCATGAAGTGGTACGCGATCACCAGCTCGACATCCTGCATTGCCATTACGCCATTCCGCATGCGACCAGCGCTTGGATCGCGCGCGAGATGCTGCGCGAGGGCCACGCCGATGTGCGCGTCGTGACCACGCTCCACGGTACCGACATCACGATCGTTGGCCAGGATCGCTCGTTCTACACGATCACCCGCTTCTCCATCGAGAAGTCCGACAGCGTGACCGCCGTCTCGGACTACCTGCGTGATGAGACGTATCGCGCCTTCGGCTGCGTGGGCTGCGATGTCGCGGTCATTCCGAATTTCATTAATCCCGATATGTACGACCGCAGTCGTCACCAGTTCCCGATCCCTGCAGAAGTCACGGCGGGGCGAAAGGTGCTGATGCACATTTCGAACTTCCGCCCGGTCAAGCGCGTGCGCGATGTCGTGCGCGTCTTCGCGGGGGTGAACAGCGAAGTGCCGTCGGTGCTCGTGATGATCGGTGATGGACCGGAGCGGGTGGAAGCGGAAGCCGAGGCGCGCGACCTCGGCGTTGCCGAACATGTGCTCTTCCTCGGTAAAATCGATGCGATTGCGCCGCTCTTGGCAGGCGCCGATCTGTTTCTGCTCACCAGCGACAAGGAATCGTTCGGCCTCAGTGCCCTCGAGGCCTTGGCTTCGGGCGTGCCGGTCATCGGCGCGCGCGCCGGCGGGCTCCCCGAAGTGGTGATCGACGGCGAAACCGGGTTCCTGTGCGAGGTCGGTGACGTCGATGCCATGGCGACGGCCGGCGTGCAACTGCTCAAGGATCCCGCGAAGTGGCAGCAGATGAGCACCGCGGCGGCGGCGGATGCGCGTAAGCGTTTCTCCGAAGATGCCGTGGTTGCGCAATACGAAGCGCTCTATGAGCGCACCCTCGCATCGGCGGTCGCCGGACGATGAGTTCATTTTTCCGTGGGTGGATGACAGCGTGACAATTTTTCAGGCGGTAGTGCTTGGCATCGTGCAGGGACTCGCCGAGTTACTGCCGATTTCGAGTTCGGCGCATTTGGCGCTCACTCCGTATTTCTTCGGGTGGACGGATCCCGGACTCGCCTTCGATGTCGCGCTGCATCTCGGGACGCTCATCGCGCTGGTGTGGTACTTCCGCGCCGAGTGGATCGACATGACGAAGAGCGCGTGGCGCATTGCCTCCACCCGGCGCATCGAGACCGTCCATGATCGACGGCTGGTATACCTCGTGGTGGCGACGATCCCCGGTGGCATCGGTGGATTGCTGTTGAACGATCTCGCCGAGACGACCTTTCGTTCACCGATGATCATCGGCACGACGCTGGTCGTCATGGGCGTGCTACTGTGGGCGGTAGACCGCTGGAGTGCGCGCGCACGCATGCTCGATGAGGTCACCATGCGCGACGCGATCATCGTGGGCTGTGCGCAAGTGTTGGCGCTCATCCCCGGCGTCTCCCGCTCAGGCTCGACCATCACCGCCGGACGTTTTCTCAAGCTGGATCGCCCCAGTGCGGCGCGCTTCAGCTTTCTCATGAGCATGCCGATCACGCTGGCGGCCGTCATTTTGAAAGTGCCGGAGGCGGTGCGCGCCGACGGCATCTCGGCGCCGCTTGTGGCCGGAGTCATCGCCGCCGCCGTTAGCAGTTGGCTGGCGATCACGGTGCTCTTGCGCTACGTCAGCAAGCATAGCTTCGGCGTGTTCGCCGTGTATCGCGTCATCCTGGCCGCGGTCGTCTTCGCGACCATCGCGACCCGCAGCTGATGACCGTCCCGTCACCGACGCTGGTCACCGAGTGTGGCCTCGCACGGCTCGAATACCATGCGCTCGTCGGATCCACCATGGACGAGGCACATCGGCTCGCGCAGGCGGGTGCTGAGGCGGGCACGCTCGTTGTCGCCGACGCGCAGGCGGGAGGTCGCGGTCGTGGCGGCCGGAGTTGGGCGTCTGAGTCGGGGGCGGGCATTTGGATGACGCTCATCGAACGCCCAAGTGATCAGCGCGCACTCGACGTGCTCGCGTTGCGCATCGGCCTGGCGCTGTCCGACGCGCTCGAGCCGTTCTGCGATGGACGAATCACCCTCAAGTGGCCGAACGATCTCTTTGTCGGGGCAGGGAAGTTGGCAGGCATCCTGATCGAAGCCCGCTGGCGTGAATCGCTCCCGGAGTGGGTCGCCATTGGCGTCGGCGTGAATCGTCGCGTGCCTGCGTCATTCCCTGACGCGGCCTCGCTTCGTGCCGGCATCCTACGCGATGATCTCCTGCGTTCCATGCTGCCGGCTATGCGACGGGCTGCGTCACAGGTCGGTAGCCTCACGCCCGGCGAATGCACGGCCTGGGCCGAGCGCGATCTGGCGTACGGTCGCGACATCACGGAGCCGCGTGCCGGACGGGCTATGGGAATCGATGCCACTGGTGCATTGTTGATTACCGAACCCCGCGGCGCCACGTACGCGGCGCGAAGCGGCTCGCTTGTATTTGCCGGACACGCGACGTGACTCGCGATGCGAGAGGTCCTTCATGCTGATCGTCTTCGACGTTGGTAACACCGAGACCACGATCGGGTTGTTCGAGGGTGACACGCTGCGCGCCGACTGGCGGATCATGACCGCGGTGCCACGCACCTCCGATGAATTCGGTGTCGTGCTGCGCAGTCTCCTCAGCGCGTCCCATGTGGATCTCGACGCCGTGACCGCCGCGGCCATCGGTTCGGTCGTCCCGCCCATTACCGATCCGCTCGCGCGGGCCTGCGAGCGGTACTTCGGCGTGACGCCGATTCTCGTCGACGCGACGGCCGCGCTGCCGATTACCGTTCAGGTCGACGAGCCACTGAGTGTCGGGGCCGATCGGCTGATCAACACGCTCGCTGCGAGCCAGCTCTATCGACGCGACACGATCTGCGTCGATCTGGGGACAGCGACCACCTTCGATTGCATCACGGCCGACGGCGTCTTTCTCGGCGGCGTCATCATGCCCGGGGTGCGCACGTCGGCGGACACACTCACGCGTCGCACCTCCAAGCTGCCGGCGACCGAGTTGCTTCCTCCCCTGCGGGTGATCGGTACGCGCACCGAGGAATGCATTCGCGCCGGAGTCCTCTTTGGCGCAGCCGACGCCATCGACGGCATCGTGCGCCGCATCAAGGCGGAATGGCCCAACCGCGAGGTGCCACTGGTCGTTGCCACGGGCGGTCTGGCTGAGACCCTGCAGCCATGGTGCTCGGAATTCGATCGCATCGAACCGACGCTGACCCTTCAGGGGCTGCGCCTAGCCCACGACCTGCTGGTTCAGCCGTAAGCGGGGATAGGCGGGAATTCCCGCCAAGTGGTGCTGCCTACACGGCAGACCACGGTACGCGGTTTCTGCCATTCCGTGCGACTCAATGTCGATTCGGCAGAAAATCACATATCGTAAATGCTTTTATTGCTTATGGTTACGGGATTTCTTGGGTCGTCACGCCCGCTTGACTGCCGCTCGCATTCCGCTTAGGTTTCAGGTGTTAGCACTCGACTCGGTTGAGTGCTAACATCGAGCACATTCATTCGTTCGATCCCTGACACATACGCAGGAGACATAGTTATGGCCACTCAGAGTGCCGCCAAGGTAGCGCCGCTCGCTGATCGCGTCGTCGTGAAGCCGAGCGAAGAAGCGGAACAGATGCGCGGTGGGCTGTACATCCCCGACACCGCCAAGGAAAAGCCGCAGCAGGGTTCTGTTGTCGCGGTTGGCCCGGGCCGTTTCGAGAAGGAGACCCGCGTGCCGATGGACGTGAAGGTCGGCGACAAGATTCTGTACGGTAAGTACAGCGGTACGGAAGTGACGATCGATGGTGAGCAGCTGCTCATCCTCCGCGAGTCGGATGTGCTCGCGGTGATCAGCTAATCGGCTTCGAACCACTCAACGGTAAATAGACACTATGGCTGCCAAGGAACTGCATTTTAACGTCGACGCGCGCGCTGCTCTCAAGCGTGGCGTCGATCAGCTCGCCGAGGCCGTGAAGGTCACGCTCGGACCCAAGGGTCGCAATGTCGTCATCGACAAGAAGTTCGGCGCCCCGACGATCACCAAGGACGGTGTCACGGTCGCGAAGGAAATCGAGCTGGCCGATCCGATCGAGAACATGGGCGCGCAGATGGTGAAGGAAGTCGCGACCAAGACGTCGGATCTCGCTGGTGACGGCACCACGACCGCCACGGTGCTTGCCCAGGCGATCTTCCGTGAAGGCCTCAAGAACGTGACCGCCGGATCTAACCCGATGGCGCTCAAGCGCGGCATCGAGAAGGCCGTTGCGGCCATCGTCGAAGAGCTCAAGCGCATCTCCGTGCCCACCACGGGCAAGAAGGAAATCGCGCAGGTCGGCACCATCTCGGCGAACAACGACCCCGAGATCGGTAACCTCATCGCGGAAGCGATGGAAAAGGTCGGCAAGGACGGCGTCATCACCGTCGAAGAGGCCAAGGGCCTCGAGACGACGCTGGAGACCGTTGACGGTATGCAGTTCGACCGTGGCTATCTCTCGCCGTACTTCGTCACGGATCCGGAGAAGATGGAGGCGGTGCTCGACAACGCCATGATCTTGATTCATGACAAGAAGATCTCGGCCATGAAGGATCTCCTCCCGGTGCTCGAGAAGGTTGCCCAGCTCGGCAAGCCTCTCCTCATCATCGCGGAAGACATCGAAGGCGAAGCCCTCGCCACGCTCGTCGTCAACAAGCTGCGTGGCACGCTGCGCGTCGTCGCCGTCAAGGCGCCGGGCTTTGGCGATCGTCGCAAGGCGATGCTGCAGGACATCGCGACGCTGACCAAGGGTCAGGTCGTGTCCGACGAAGTCGGCTTCAAGCTCGAAAATGCGGTCGTCACCGACCTCGGCACGGCCAAGCGCATCGTGATCGACAAGGACAACACGACGATCATCGATGGTGCCGGCGAGTCGAAGGACATCGAAGGCCGCGTGAAGGAAATCCGTGCAAAGGCGTTTTCAAAATCCCGAATACGCTGCTGAAGTTG
>JBBQAK010000016.1:0-18005 GCA_038316215.1 Gemmatimonadales bacterium
ATGGCGCAAAGTCTGGTTCACGTCAGCGCGGTCTAACGAGGGGTGCTGCCGACAAAGGTTCTTGCACCAGTTTCGTGTACACTTCCACCTAACGAGAATGGGAGATACACGTGCCGCGATGCGGACCCCGCAAGCTGTACAAGTACACCGACGAGTTTAAGCAGACGGCCGTTCGTCTCAGTCAGCAGCCTGGCATGCAGGTCAAGACCGTAGCGTCCGCGCTGGAGATCCATCCCTTCATGTTGTCGAAGTGGCGGAAAGACGTACGCGATGGGATCATCCGCGGACGGGCGGTGAAGGCGCCGCCGCCTGGACCCGCGCGCGAGATCGCGCAGCTGCAAGCGCTTGAGCAGCGGTATGCCGAGCTGCAGCAGGAGCATGCGCGCTTAAAAAAAGCCATTCGGTTCTGTTCCGCTCAACGGGCGAAACGTTCGCCTTTATTGACGCGCACCGCACGCAGTTCGGCGTGACGTGGCGGTGTCACCGCTTCGACGTGACGCCAAGTGGCTACTATGCTTGGCGCGCCCGCAGAGTGAGTGCGCATGCAATACAGGACCGACGATTGACGGCCGAGATTCGGCGATTGTTCGCGCGTCATCACGAGTGATACGGCAGCCCACGGATGCATCAAGCGCTGGTGAGCGCTGGCTGGACCGTCAGTCGCCGTCGAGTCGCGCGACTCATGGCGGCCGCTGGCCTACGCGCCAAAGCGGTGCGCGGCTATCGCGCGAAGGTCGCGATACATCTGCGGTATGCGCGGCATCCGAACCTCCTGTGGCAAACCGAGGTGACCTCGATCAATACGGTGTGGGTCGGTGATATCACCTACTTCAAAGTGGCAGGCTGCTGGTGGTACCTCGCGATCGTGATGGATCAATTCTCCTGTCGCATCTTGGCGTGGTCGTTGACACGGCGCCGCACGTCGGCGGTCACGTGCGCCGTGCTCGCCGAAGCCGCGCGTCGACGACCGGCCGCGGGTGTGATCTTTCACAGCGATCGCGGCACCGAATACATGGGGGCGGCGTAGTGCAGCGCCGTCGTGGCCCACGGCATGCGCCAGAGTGCGAATGTCCGCGGGCTTGGCGACAACGCGCACGCGGAGTCGTTCTGGCACTCGCTCAAAGCAGAACTGACGCGTGGCGTCGTATTTCTGACCGACCACGCGCTTCGCATCGCGTTACGTCGCTACATCCGCTACTACAACCGCACGCGTTTACACTCGAGCCTGAACTACACGTCCCCTATCACCTTTGAGCGCGCCGCCGCATAATCAACGAGTGTCCACGAAAGTGGTCCGAGATCCCGGGCGGCTCGGTAGCTCGCTGCGCTCGCATTTGATGTGATCGCCCGCAACAGAAGCCGGCGTTCGGCATCCACAACCATCTTTTGACGGCTCCCTTCAACGCTTCAACAGCCGACAGCTCCGTGGGGCGCCTATCTCGATGACGAGGTGTCGAGCCTGGCAGTGTACCACGTGACGAATCCTCATCTTTATCGTGCAGGCGGCGGGCTGTTCAAAGCATACCGTCACCCAGCGTGGCCGTTCCAGCGTTCTGTTGAGATGACAGTCAACACTCTATCCGTCAACGCACCCGAGCCTCTATCGGGGGATCGCGACGCACAAAGGTACGCAGGGCCGTGATGTTCGTGACGAGCGCGATTGGTGGGCCGTACCGTGCGCGACGAGCCGGTTCGTTGACCGGAGACGTGATGGAGACGTCGCGTGCGGAGGCAGTGACGCCCAGAAACAGGATCGTGCTCACGGTCACTGTCCGCAGAGAGCGATGTCGGGGATGCATGGCATGATCCTTGGCGTGGGACTGAGTAGCGCGCGCGTGGGTTGGCGAGCAAATGTCCGACGCCTGATAGGCGGAATTGCAGCGCAAAACGAGCCATGCCAAGGGAGCGGACAAGCTGGCTTCCCAGACGGCTCGCCGCTTCGACTGACCACGCCGCCACCTTCATGAACGCCACGGCCATCAAGACCGCGACGTGTCGCGTCTTGAAAATGCGCTAGCCAACGCCGGGCCTACACCGTGCGCAGTTGGCCGCATTCCGTTGCCACCGCCGACTGCTGCAACGCATGATTGGGAAGCAGCCGAGCGCCAGAGGACACCCCTCTCGGTCAGTCGTGGGCGGCCAGCCACCGCGGTGTGATCAGCGGGGCAATCCCGAGCAGGGCACGCGCGAGGCTCAACTCGCACAGTCCAAACGCGGCGTACACCGCCTGCAACCAGGCATAGTGCTGCAGCGTCGCGAGTTCAACGAGGATCCAGAGCAGCATGCCGAACATAGCGACGGCGGCCCACAGCAGCGCCGTGGACCGGCAACGCCAGAGCGTGACGGCGGCCACGAGTTGCGTGCCGCCTGCCGCCAGGCGTACACAGTACGAGCCCGAAGCTGGTCCGGTGTTCCCTGACACGCCATGCGGGTGAAACCCGACGCGAGTGGGCCGTCGCGCGAGTACTCCGTGCCGCCTGCCCGCCGTCGCCGCTTGAATCCTTGTCAATCGATTTTTCCGTGGAATGGAATGTGCGTCACAGCTCTGTGGCGCGAGATGCCGTACCGTCGTTGCCACAGGGTGTTGCTCGCTATCCCTTCCACGCCATCGCCCATGCTCAAATTATGGAAGCCGCTGGTTGCCGTACTGGCTCCGCTACTGGTCGCCACCACCGCGTGCAGCGACCCCGACATCGTGGCGCCTGACGCCAGCGCCGCGCCGTCGCGTACGGCGCCACCGATGGCCGTCGCCGTCGCCGTGCACCCCGGCCGTGCACTCGCTGCCAACTGCTTTCAGTGTCATGGCACTGACGGCAACGCCGGCGAACTCAAGATCGCAGGGGAAAGCGCATCGGAGATTGTTGGAGAACTCAATGAGATGCGCGCCGCACCCCCCGGGCGCAACATCATGAACGTGCACGCGCTCGCGTATACCCTCGCCGAGATCGCCCTGATTGCCGACTACTTCTCCAAACAGGGGCACTGATCATGGAACGCCGTAACTTCCTGCAGCGCCTAGGCGCGGCGGGGCTCAGCCTCGCGGCCTTCGAGTCGCTCCTCGCACAATCACCTGCAGCACTGACCGGCGCGACCGGACGTGTCGTCGTCGTGGGCGGCGGCATGGGCGGCACCACCGCCGCCAAGTTCCTGCGCCTGTGGGGCGGCTCCGGTCTCGATGTTACGCTGGTGGAGCCCAACGCGACGTACTATTCGAACATCTTCAGCAACATGGTGCTGACCGGTGAACGCTCGCTCTCGCAGCTTGGCTTCACGTACGCTGCCCTCAAGAGCAGCTACGGGGTGAAGGTCGTCACCGCGTCGGTCACGTCGATTGACCCGATCTCGCAGCGCGTGATGCTCTCCAATGGCACCACCCTCGCCTATGATCGCCTCGTCCTCTCCCCAGGCATCGACTTCGAACCGCTCCCGCTGAGCGGATCGGTGGCCAACCGAGCGAAGATCGTGCACGCATGGAAGGCCGGTGCGCAGACCACGTCGCTCAAGGCACAGATCCAGGCGATGACCAAGGCCGATACCTTCATCATCACCATTCCCCCGAAGCCGTATCGCTGCCCTCCGGGACCCTACGAGCGCGCCTGCGTCGTCGCGGACTATCTCAAGCGCGTGAAGGGAGGCGGGAAGGTTGTCATCCTCGATGCCAATGCTGGCATTCAGGCTGAGCCCGTGAACTTCACGCGTGCCTTCACTGTCACGCACAAAGACATTATTACCTACGTGCCGAACGCGATCATGACTGGGATCGACGCCGACACGATGAGGGTGACCACAGCCGGTGCCGGCACGTTCTCGGGGAAGGTCATCAATGCCATCCCCACCCACCGCGCAGGGAACCTGATCACGGGGTCGGGGATCGGGCTTGCTAATGCCCCGGGTGCGAACGGCGTCGCTGGCAAGTTTGCCGGCGTCGACGTCCTGACCTACGAATCGACCGCCGTGCCCCACGTGCATGTACTCGGCGACGCATCGGGCACCACCCAGCCCAAGGCGGGCCACATCGCCAATGCCGAAGCCAAGGTGTGCGCCGATGCCATCATTCAGCTGTTGAGCGGTGGCACCGTGAATCAGGCGCCGATGACCAATTCGTCGTGCTTCACGCCCATCACCCGCGAGACCGCGTCATGGCTCTCAGTTGTGTACCGCTACGATCCAGGTACGCGTACCATGGTGCCTACCGGAAACGGCGTTACGGAATCGCTCGGTGCCGACAGCGAAAACTACAGTGACATGTTGACGTGGTTCACGAACCTGATGTCCGACACGTTCAAGTAAGTCCAGGAGTCGCCACGGGCAGCGTTCGCAATCCTCTGGATCGCAGACGCTGCCCTTCCGCTCCGAGCACGCCAATCACGGCAGAACTGCGGAACGCTGTCCCACGACCCCAGCTTTCCAGCCGGTATTTCAACGACCAGGGTGAGCGTCAGGTGGCGCGGTGTGCGCAAGGCACGTGCGGCACGCGCCACCGCTGGGCGTTGCGCGTGCACACTGCCAGCACCGGTGATGACGGTGACGACGGCTATGACTGCGGTAAGGAGGGGACGGAGGCGTTGTATCAAGACTCCACCGATTCAGGAGAAGTCTAGATGGCCAGCGAACGGGGCTGTCGGATACGTCTCGATTCGTGCCGATGTGGAAACGCCACTCACCGCGTCAGGATACGAAATTCCATCGGATTCGGTTGCGTATCCGGCGAACATACGGCGCGCGGTCGGGGCGTCGGGGCGAGGCTCCGCAGGCCTGGTGGGCCGCGGCGCGGGCGCGGAGGTGCGCGAGGATCTGGTCGATCACCGAGGCCTAGGTGATGAACGCGATGAACGCGATGAACGCGATGATCCAGATGGGCCCGCGACACGTCGGGCAGGCAAGCGGGTCGACCTCGAAGATCTGCCGCAGGAGTGCGAACCGCCGTCGGGTGGCCTCGGAGGGCGCGAGCCGTGGCGTCGGCACGATCGTGAGCGGCTCCGCCGTGGGCTCCGCATCCCGGAACGGGATACCGCGCGGCGGGATACCGCGCGGGCGGATGGTTTACCAGCCATAGTACCGTGTGGTCACCTGGCCTGTGTCTGGGACGTGCACAAGCACTCGGGCCGGGAACTCAAGCGGGTCCACGGTCTCTGTGCCCGCCCTCGAGCCGTGGGAAGTGTCCGACCGATAGGTCACGACCTTGGCGGCCCGGTCGTACGTGAGCCGCTCCCGTTCGACGAGATTCCGGGCGCAATCCCGCGCAAGCCGAATCACGAAGGCGCGATCGTCCTCGGACACCCAAGCGTTCGTGTGCACGCGGAAGCCCGAGTGCGGCCACGTCAACATGACGGCGGCGTGGTCCTTGTCGAACCGCTCCAGCCGTACGAACAACCGGAGCACGGCGCGGCGGAACGCCTCCGTCAACCGCGCCGTGTCGTGCACTGGCCACGAGACGAAGGTCGCGGCGGGCCGGAACCCGCCGTCGGTGACGAGCAGGTGCAGGTGCGGAAGCCAGTTGACGCGTGAGCCGTGTGTCTGCCGGCACGCGCCGATCGCGCTCGCCGATCAGCGTGCGACTGGCGGCCGGTCGGTGCGGGCGGCGACGCCGGCGATCTCACCGAGCAGGCGACGCCAGAAGCGACAATAGGCGCGCAGCCGCATGGGGATCGTGAGCACCACCCGCCGATACGAGCCGCCGCATCATCAACGATTGTCCACGAAAGTGGTGCAAGATCCCGGGCGGTTCGATAGCTCGCTGCGGCAAGCGTGACCATGCGTGCCGCGGTGATCATCGCGCAGGGCGCTCTGATGCTACGTGAACAAAACCAGCACACTCCCGCACTTCCTGTTGGTCTCCACTCGCGCGTGCGCCGTGGCGATCTCGTCGAGCGAAAAGCTTGAATCAATCAGCGGCGTAAATCGCCCGTTAACCGCCATCGCAACGAGCGTGCGAAGATCTTCCACGCGTTCGGCGGCGGGGCCGGCGACCACGCGACGCGGCGACGTGCGGTTGACCCACGGCGCACGAAGCATCTCGGGAAGCGTGGCCAGCACCAGCATCAGTCGTCCGCGCGGTGTCAGCGCATTGTGTACGCGGGAATACGGCGCGTTGCCAACGGTGTCGGCGATCGCATCATAGCGAATGCCCTCAGACGCGAAATCGGCTTGCGTGTAGTCAATAACGCGCGTCGCGCCGAGTTGTTGCATCAGCTCGACATTTGCACTACTGCACACCGCCGTGACGCGCGCGCCGGCGGCGACGGCAAGCTGCACCATGGCGGACCCCACCGTTCCCGACGCACCGTTAATGAGTACGCTCTCGCCGGCCTGCAGCGCGCCGCGTCGGAAGAAATCGAGTGCGGTGGTACCGCCAAACGCGAGTGCTGCCGCCGAGGTGTACGAAAGCGCATCTGGTTTGCGCACCATCGCGGCGTTTGCGTTCATGCAGCAATACTCCGCGTGTGCGCCAAGCGTGACGCCAGGAAATGCAACCACGGCGTCGCCGACAGCAAAGTTGCGTACCGATGCACCAACGGCGGCCACGTCACCGGAGAGTTCGCTTCCCAGCACCACGTGGCGCGGAGCGGTCACGCCCAATGCAAGTCTTCCCGCGAGGCCAAAGCCGTACGGCATACTGAGGCTGCGCATTCTCCAGTCGGCGGACGACACGGTCGATGCGCGCACGCGAATGAGCACCTCGTTGGGGCCAGGAGCTGGCCGTGGTATGTGTTCAATCTTTACCACGTGTGGCGGTCCGTAGCGTCGAGCGACTGCCGCTTTCATGTGCGATGACATAGTCAAGGATTGGACTCGCGACGGCCGCACGCAATGCCGTTGGTCACGCCAACGCTGATCGCCGAGAGATCCGATTTCGCACGTTTGCTGTCAAACGCGAGTGAGTCAGTGGGATTGTCCGTCAAGCCGCCCTCGGTGAGGTAGTGTCGGCGACCATTGCCCTGCGAGGCAACGCCAGCATGAATGGTGGTGCGCTGGTGAACTGGCAACGGAATGCCAACGCCGCCATTCCAAACCAGTTCGGCATCGCCACGAGTCTCGTCGGCCGCCACGCCATCTGACACGATGCCACCACCGAGTCCGCTCCGCGTTGCCTAGCGGTTTACATCAACGAGTCCGTAACCATACGTACGGAGCCGTCCAGTCGGGAAAGAAAACTGCGGTCCCACACCCAACGAAAAGATTCCGTTGGCCGTGGTGACATTCACCGATCACGCGACAACTCGGTGTGGTGCGCAGGCCACTGCATTGGCTCTCATGTCGAGAGTGGAGCCAACCGCTCGGGAGACGGATCGCGGCCGAGCCCTACCCTCGACGACGTGCGCGATCTACGCGAAGACGGGCGCCAGCGCGACAACGCTAGAAATTGTACCCAAAATGCAATCCCGGCTGCCCGTAGAAGAATCTTGGCCATCGATCGTCAACCTGTTTAAACGCATCAGGCATTCTTGACTGATAAGGACGATGAGTTACTGCAACGGAAGGTTGTACAAACACTCTATCCTTGAAAAGCTTGACGTGATACCCAATGGAATACGTGTTGAAGATCTGAAAGCCATCGTCGATCTTGTTTCTGTCCTCATTGACAAACGATTGGAAGGCAGGCATGACGTCGACTTGAGCGAAGAGACCCTTCCGCAAAAATCGTTGATAGTTCAGTGACACTCCGTATTCACGGATATACCCCGGAAACCCTTCTCCGTCGGCTTCAAATGATTTTCCAAAGGGAATGCCAATCGGCCATCCGTATTTCCAGGTCTTCAGCTCAACTGAAATCACATCCTTTCCTGTGATGCGATACCCCACGTTCAAATACAGCATGTCAGGCGGATTATTGTCGGGTACCAGATTCGCCAGCATGAATAAGGTGCTGCCGACGAAGAACTTCTTATACGTACTGTCTTGCGTGGGATATTGAGCGTGCAGTGGTAGCGCGCTTGCCATAATCAGGCTCAGCGCGAACACAATGCGTTTGACACGCACGGCGAGGGCGGTGACGACGAAGCGCATGGCACATCCAGGGATGAAGAGGCACAGACTTACGGTGTATGGCATAACGTACACTGTACGTATAGATCGGTCAAGCCACCAGGCCGCTTGCCTTACACTGTCAGTCCCTCTAGGCTACCGTATGCCTGCTTCTCGACGCCCTCCACTCAGTCCCGAGCGCATTCTGCGCGCCGCCATCAAGCTGGCCGATCGGCAGGGTCTCGAGGCGCTCTCCATGCGAAAGCTCGCCACGACGCTGAAAGTCGAGGCGATGTCGCTGTACAATCACGTCGGCAGCAAAGACGAGTTGCTCGACGGCATGGTGGATCACATTATCGGCGAAATCACGCTGCCCGATCGCGGTGGTGATTGGAAATCCGCCATGCGCGCGCGCGCCGTCTCCGCGCTGGCGGTGATGACGGCGCATCCGTGGGCGCCGATGCTGGTCGTGTCGCGCATCAACGTCGGACCCAACATGCTGCGCTACATCGAGGCAACGCTCGGCGCGCTGCGCGAGGCAGGACTCTCCTGGGAAGAGACGGATCGCGCGTGGAACACCATGGACAATTACATCTACGGGTTTACGCTGCAGCAGCAGAACTTTCCCGTGAACCCGGACGACTACGCGTCGGCCGCCGCCAGCTATTTGCCGATGTTGTCCGCCGATCGCTATCCGCACCTGCATGAAATGACTTCTCGCGTTGCGGACGGTTCGCACGACGGTACGCTCGACTTCGGCTTCGGCCTAGAGGTGATCCTCGACGGGTTGGAGCGACTGCGAACGCCACGCTAGTGTCTGTGTCGATATCGAACTAGTGCGTCGCCCCGCACGCGTACTTTGCAAAGCGCCCGCTGTAGGCTTACCGTACGGCCAGGCGACACAGTTGTCCCTCGCAAATCGCACAGCACCATCCCAAGCCGTTCGTTCTCCGACGCACGTCTTCTCGAACCGAAGAGGAATGATGCGAATCTTCAAGGCCTACACCCGCGTTCCCACCATCCTCGTCGTCGCTGTACCGGTAGCAACCCTGCTGGTGATGCTCTGGGCGATGGCCGTGGCAAATGACCGGAATCCGCTCCCGTTCCCCGATCGAGACTACCACGTCTTCACCGCGAAATCGGAAGCGGGATTGATCGCGTTAGAGGAAATCATGCAGCGGCACGGACACGACCCGCGGTTTCGGGCCGACTCAAAAGGCGTGCTGCGCACGATTTTTTCCAACGGCACAATCATCAACCACGCACAACCTGAAATGCTTACCACTTTGGGTGATCCGAGCGCGGCCCTTGGATTTGTTGTTGACGATCCGGACGCGTCCGCTCGTGACGTCGCAGCGCTGCTGCGGTCCCGCGGGTTCCAAGCCGACGCGATCTACGGTGCCGAACCCGGCCTGCCGATTACGTTCGTGAGAACCGATGCGTTAAGCGGATCGGTCCTGGTGTTTCGGAAGCATCTCCTCCAGATGGGAGCGCGTCCCGACAAGTGGACCTCGCGGGCGCTCCCCGTTGACGCATCACCGCCGGAGTGAAGTCTCACGTTGCTGTCAGCCGACATGCGGCAGCCAGGCTGCGCTGCGTATGTAGGGGTTCGTCATTGCGGTACGCGGTCGAAATGTGGTGCTCGTGGTACCCCGCTATCCGAAACCTGCGAACGTCCGTCACCGCGTGCAAGACGGCCGCTAAGCCGTGCGCTGTGTGTCGTACCGCCTCCACGTCAGGGTACGATCGTGCCCTGACGCTGCGCGGTGCGCCAGCGGGCGCCGTCAAGGAGTGCGCCGTTGAGCGCGATCCATCCGGTCGCAGCGACATTCCAGGTGGTTGACGTCCCGGTCGCGAGTCCCCAGCTGTTGAGCCACCCGGCGGCGCCACTCAGATCGGGTACCGACACATCCAAAGTGCCGGCAGCGCCGAGATAGGCGGCGGACATGGAGACCGTCATAGTGCGCGAGGTTGCCCCGACGTTCTGGGCGAAATTGGCGCTGTACGAATCGTTGTATTCGGCCTGTCGGGTCAGTTGGGCGCGGAGACGGGCATACGGCGCCGTGGCAGCGACGGTAACAGTCGCCGAGTTCAGCGCGCCGCCGAGCGTCAGGGTCTGAGCCGTGGGGTTGCGATCGATGACGGCGAGCGATCGGATGTGCGTGACCGTCGAGCCGACGATGGTCGCCGCCGATACGGCAAGCATTTGCACATCGCCGGCGATCGTGCGGGAAGCCGGCACGACAGGGAGCGTGAGTGTCGTCGCACTGGTGAGCGAGGAGGCGCCGAGCGAGCCGAATGAACTGTTGGCCGTATACCACGTATTTGACGCCGACACCGTCTCACCGCCTAACAGATTGGCGAGCGTGAGCGTACGCGTTTCCGGAGCGAACGAATCGCCGCCGGTGAAGTCCACGACACCTACTGAGCCGAGATTAGGCGGGTTGAGTCCGCGCTTGATGAAGAGGCGATTGAGCACGAAGCCCGTGGAGAATGCGCTGCGGGTGCCGATCAGATCGCGAGCGCCATCCAGCACACCGGCGATCTGGAAATTCGGCGATGTCTGCGACGGCGCGGGGGTCGCGAACTGGGTGCCCATCGAGACCTGTACAAAGTCTGATGGCGACTGAACGCCCGTCACCGAGCCCGTCACGGTTTTGCCGGCGAGTGGTGTCACGCCGCAGGTGGTGGTTCCCTGCGCCGAAAGTTCAGCGAGTGAGCCGTGCACCACGTTCGTGGTGAAGCTGTTGGTCGCCGACTGCATCACATACGCGACCGCACCCTGCGCACCGATGGTGAACGAGTACGCGTTTCCGACAGCCCCCGCCGAGGTCCACGCGGTGCCCGGCCCACCGTTCTGATAGGCGAACCAGATCGGGATGCCGGTGGCGGCACAGAATCGCCACGTCACGTTGCCGCCCGTAGACACGGTCGTGGCGGTGACGGGTATCGTGATCGGTGCGCTCGTGAGCCCCGTGCCGGTGGCAGTCACCGTGAGCGAATAGCTGCCGGGCGCGGCGCCGCCTCCTACCGCGACGCCGAGTGTGGCGCTGTTTCCAGTCGTGATGGCGGGCGATACCGAAAGAGTCATACCGGTCGGCGCGCCGGTCACGTTGAGCGTGACGCTTCCGGCGTAGTTCGTCCGCGTGAGCGCAATGGTGGTCGAGGCCTGCCCGCCTTGCTGAATGCTCAGTGATGTCGGTGCTGCGCTCAGCACCACGCCACCGGCGGCTGCCGTGACGGTCAGCGTGACGGTGGTGGTTCCCGCAAGGGCCTGGAAGCCGGAACCCTGGAGAACGATTGGATATGATCCCGGGGTGACGGCCGCACCGACATTGAAGGTGACTTGCACGCTGTTCACGAGTGTCGGACCGTTCGGCGTACTGGTCGCGGTCACGCCGGTCGGAAGGCCAGACTGCACGGCAACGACGACGGTCCCTGCGAAGTTGGTTCGTGTGACGGCGATGGTGGTGCTGACGCTCGCACCTGGCGCCGCGGAAATTGCGGACGGCGTGGCGGCGATGTCGATCGCCGGGGCGGTGGAACTCGCGACCACGACCAGCGTCACCGTCGCGGTGGCCGACACGACGCCGGTTCCCGAGGCCGTCATGGTGAGCGTATAGCTTCCCGGCTCCGCGTTCGCGGCCACGGAGGTTTTGATGGTGTAGGCGTCGGCCGTATTGGTCACGCTGAAGGTGATTTCCGCCGGTGCACCACTGACCGCGACGCTCACGACGCCGGTGTAATTGGTCCGCGCGAGAACGGCCGTGTACGCCGCCGTTGTGCCCTGCGTGATCGAGAGCGAGGCCGGGACAACGGTAAGTGCAATCGTCGGGCGCGCGGTCACGGTGAACGCCACAGACGTGGTCTGATCGGCAAGACCACTGGCCGCTCCGCGGATCGTGAAAGTGTAACTACCCGGCACGACCGATGCCGCCACGGTCACCGTGAGTGTGGTCGATGCGGTGCCGCTCGTCATAAGCGACGGACTGAAGGCGGCGGTTACGCCGTTCGGGACATTCTCCGTACTCAGCTGGACGCTTTGCGTGAAGCTGCCGGTGCGCCCGATGCTCGCGGTGAGCGTCCCGGTTCCCCCCTGTTCAATGGACGGGGACGCGGTCGCGATGTTGAGCGTGTATCCACCGGTCAACCCGCTGGGGCCCGAGGCGTCGCCGCCGCCGCTGCAGGATGCGAGCGTGATCGCGAGCGCGAAGAGGCAGAAGACGGCGGCACTAGCGCGAGCGGAGCGCATGACGACCTCGGTAGATGATTGGGTCCGACCCGCCGACTCGGCAGGGTCACCATCATCCATGCATTGCGTCAATGCTCCGGAAAATCCGTCACCCACGGAACCCGTGAGTTTATGGCGTTGTCGTTTGTGCGGTTGCCGACACGGTAGTACGATTGCAATCGCGATCGCCACGCTGGGCAGCACGCCGGACAACGCACGGCCTACCTTGCCGAGAGGAGCTGATGAAGCACAAGTACACGCTGGAGATCATTTTTCTGCTGATCGTCATCGCCGTGAGTGTGGTCGGGTTCTCGAGCCTCGCACTTGGCGAGCAGCCCAAGCTCAACGCGTACCACGTGCTGCACATCATCACCAGCCTTGCCTGGCTGATGCTGTTGCTGAGTCAACTTGTCTTCATCAGACAACACCGTTTCCAACTCCATCGCACCATTGGCACGTCCATCTTTGTTGCGGGGCCGGTGTTGGTGGCCAGCTTGACGCTCCTCACGGTGCACTCGGCCGCCAAGGACGCCGTGCTGGGACGCGCGGACAATCTGGTGGTGCAGAACGTCACGTTCGCCGTGGAAGTGGCACTGCTCGTGTTCCTGGCATTCATCATGAGGCGCAACCGGAATGTCCACGGGTCGCTCCTGATGAGTACCGCGCTGCTGTTCATGGCGATCGCGCTGTTTTTCACCCTCATCAGCTACGTCCCAGGGTACCGCATCGAGGGGCCCGAGACGTTTTCCCGTTTCGGTGAAGCCGCGCAGGCGAGTTCGTTGATCTGCAGTGCGATTGGCGTGCTGTTCTTTCTCAAGAACTGGCGAACCGGGTGGCCGTGGCTCCTTACCACCGCGTTCTTCTTCTTGAACGGGTACTTGCAGATGCTCGTCGCCCGAGCAGATCGCGCCAAATCTCTCACCATGCTCGTCGCTTCGATCGGTCGAGTTCCGGCGTTTGCGTTCGGCCTGACGATCTTCCTCGCCTTATTGTGGGTGGCGTGGCGAATCGCACCGACCACGCGGACGAAACGAGGTCTGGTTACGGAGCCAGCCAGCCTTTAGTCCATCAGCGCTACGGGGGCGGCCACTCCTCGCGCACGGCTGCCCGCCGTATCTGGCCGTGGCGTACTCCACGCTGCCATCTCGCTTACGATGCTGACCGCGATCATCTTCGCGCGCGTTCCTGCGGGACGAGCCGCGCTCAACGGCACGGGGTGGTCGTCGCCGGTGGTCGCGATCGTGCCACTCATGCTGTTGTTGTGGCTGGTGTGTCTCGGCGCAGTCACACGCACCGTGTATCGCGCACGGGAGACACCGGCCTTTTCCGTCGGTCTGGCCGTGCGGAGTCTGGGCGCCTACTGCGGTGGGCTGGCGGCGTATGCCGTCGTTTTCGTGGCGCTCAATATGATTGGCTGGCTCCCGTGGCCTCGGGGCTGAGTGCGCGCACTGGAGCGCTACTTCTCTCCGGCGCCGTACGCCTTGATGTAATCCACCTCCAAACGAAACGGTCCGTCTTGGCCATCCGCCATGTAGAGCCCGACGCCACGGATGCCCGCGATGTCGATTGGCGGAGCATTCACCACCCGCCCGAAGATGGTGCTTCGGAGCGCACTAAACGGTACGCGGATCAGCGTCCACTCGGTCGAGGAGGGGAACGGGGCGCGACGAGAGACGCTCCGCCCGTAGTTCCGTAGGCCATCGTCGAGCTCGACCTCGAACTGCCGACCGGTGCCGCGGACCCGGAGCTCAAGCCCGACCTGGCCCGTCAGGTCGATGACACGTCGAGCCCGCACCGAGGTGAAGCCGCCACCTTGTGTCACGAGCGTACCGGAGAAGCGGAGGGTGCCGTCCTCCACTGCCACGAATCCGGCGGAGCGACCGCCCATCACGCCGTCGTTGACGACGTCCCACTCCGCCTCGTCGGCTCGATCGAAGGAGAAAAGCGTCACCGGCATCGGTACCTCGGGCGGAGGTGGCGTGGACCGCCCATCGACACCAAGCACGAGGAGCAGGGACGGCAGAAGTCGCCGTGTGGATCGCGGCAGGCGCCACGTGGACGGGCGAAGAGGCATGATGTCATAATCGGTCACCGACGTGCTCGCGAAAGGGGCTACGTAGGAAACCCTCGACGCACTGATCGGGTTCCGGTGGCGTGCGCCGGATGACGACGCGGCCAGTCGGACGCGTGTCGGTGGGTCGCAGATGTCTCTCGTGAGCAGCACGATACCGTGCTACCTTCTCTGCCCGATCGTCGGCATGTCGCAGCGTCGGCGGGGTATCCGGTTCCTCTCACGTCATCAGCGCATGGACGACAGCAGTACCGAGGGTCAACGCGACACGCATACGGGCGACGGGAAAGCCGCCGACCGTTTGTTCACGGCCATGTACGCGGATCTACATCGCCTCGCGGAACGCCAGTTGTCACGCAACAGCGGGCAGCTCACCCTTGGCACGACGACGCTGCTGCACGAGGCGTACATCAGCATGGCCGACCATGAGCGC
This sequence comes from Gemmatimonadales bacterium, assembly GCA_038316215.1. Classification (GTDB taxonomy): domain Bacteria; phylum Gemmatimonadota; class Gemmatimonadetes; order Gemmatimonadales; family Gemmatimonadaceae; genus Gemmatimonas. Next base: position 14,701 of record JBBQAK010000016.1, read on the forward strand.
GCGGCATATCCCGACCGGGCGCACTTCATGGCGTACGCGTCCCGCGCGATGCGTGGGCTGGTGATCGACTACGTTCGCAACCGGCGTGCACAAAAGCGGGGCGGCGAGTTCCACATCACCGGCATCGACACGTCCACGCCGGCGTCCTCTACTGATGGCCCGGATCACCTCGAGGCGCTCGGCGAGGCGCTGGACGGCCTCTCCGCCTTGGATCGCCCGCTCGCGGAACTGGTCGATCTCCACTTTTTCTGCGGCTTTTCTTTCGGTGAGATCGCCGAGATGCGTGGCGTCTCCGAACGCACGGTGTACCGCGACTGGCGGAAGGCGCGCCTGCTGCTGCGTCGTACGCTGCTGGACGATGACCCGGACGCCGGCGCCAACGAACCGGGCTCGGTCGTCTAGGGAGCGCCCGCTCAGCGACACGGCGGTGGCATCCCCGGAGGCCCTGTCACGGGTCGATGTCAGTGCGGGCCGGTGTTTTCCGATTCCTATGGTAGGCGGCCACGTGGCGGAGCCGAACCACCCGAAATCGGAGCGTCGCATGTTCAACTTCACGCGCCATTTGCAGAGCGTCATCCAGCCACTGTGCCAGCGTGCGCTCGAGCTCGACGCGTCCGAGCGTAGGGCCTGGCTGGACGAACTCCGCGCGGACTGCCCGACGGTGGCCCGGGAGCTGGAGCGGCTGATACAGCCGATGCTGGAATCGTCCCCGGCGTATCACCCGAGGTTTGCGACGAGCGTGGTCGTGCCCGGTTCCCCCGAGCATCTCGGTCTGCGCTGCTGATTGGCGAGGAAGGGCAACGCGCCGGTGATGTCAGCTTCCGCCGTCCGTTTCCGATCTCCCAAGCAGGGGAGCTCTGAGCGGGACAGACCACGGGGGCGTCATGTCGGGCATGGTTATCGTCACAAGCGTAGGCGTCTTGATGGCCCTGCTGTATGCGGTGCTCGCCCTCGTGATCGCTCACCTCTTCACGACACCGCGCCGTGTGCAGCCTGCGGCGCATGATGGGACCATCTACGAGCGCGTACAGTTTTGCGCTCGTGGCGAGTCTCTGCAGCTGGTTGCCTCCTATCGTCGGGTTCCGAATGCGACGGGGGTGGTCATCCTCGTGCACGGCCGCGACGCCTGCCGAGGCGAGGAACTGCGCGGAACAACGGTGTCACTCGTACTCGACTTGGCATCTCGTGGGCTGAGCGTGATCATGGTCGACCTCCGTGGTCATGGCGAGAGCGATCGCGCGCGGCTCACGTTCGGGCGTCGGGAACGTCAGGATATTCTCGGCGCCGTCGACTTCCTGCTGCACCGTGGGTATCAGCCAGGACGTATCGGCGTGCTCGGCGCCTCGATGGGCGGCGTGAGCGCGATTGCCGCCGCCGCCGAGGAACACGCCATCGGTGCTCTTGTCACCGATAGCGCTTTTGCCTCTCTGCACGAGGTGCTGTCTGCCCAGTTCACCCGCCTGACGCACCTCCCGACGTTTTTGCTGTCGGGTGCGCTACTGGCCGCGCGTGCACTGACTGGCGAAGACCTCCTGCGTCACTCGCCCGCCCAAAACATGTTTCGACTGCGCGGCCGTCCTACGCTGGTGATCCATGCCGCACACGACCCCTTTGTGCCGGCACAACATGCGCGCGCGTTGGCGATGGCCGGAGAAGGGACCATGTGGATTACAGCAGGCTCCCGACATCTCTCGTCATTCGGCATGGCGGGCCGCGAGTATCTCGACAATGTCGGCGGATTCTTCGCGCAACACCTTGCCCCAGACGTCTCAATGCCCGTAGCGACGACGTACGTGATGGCCGACGTCGCGTAGGGCTCATGGTGAGTCTCCTGAATGTTTCGATCTGACGGTCATCGAGACGCTTGTGCAATTTGATACGGGCCGTCATGCGCGGCCGCCTGACCGTCTCTGATCCCGCGTGCCAATGCCCGACTCGCTCCCGCTCAGCCCGCAGGTATATGCTCGTGTCGGGCCGCTGCTTGATCAAGCGCTCGAGCTCTTACCGGAGCAGCGGGCGCAGTGGCTGGCCAACCTCCACGACGAGAGCGCCGACGTGCGTGACGCACTGACGCGTCTGCTCGCGCAGGACGTCGCCACACGTGAGTTCCTGCCGAGTGGACCCGGCAAGTACTCGTTGGAGCAGTTGTTGGGTGGATGGGCCCCATCGCTCGCGGGCACACCGATCGGTGCGTGGATCCTCGACGAGGCGATCGGCCAGGGTGGCATGGGCACGGTGTGGTTAGCCCACCGCGCCGATGGCACGTTTACTGGACGGGCGGCGATCAAGTTGCTGCACCTTTCCAGCGTGAATCCGGCCGCGCTCGAGCAGTTCCGCCGCGAAGGTACGCTACTCGCGACGCTATCGCACCCGAACATCGCACGCCTGCTCGACGCCGGCGTGACCGAGGCGGGGCAGCCGTATTTGGTGATGGAGTATGTCGACGGTGTGCCGCTCGATGTGTACGCGCAGCAGCACAGGCTCACGCAACGGCAGCGCCTGGCGTTGATCCAGCAGGTACTCGAGGCGATCAGTCATGCGCACGCGCAACTGATAGTGCATCGCGACCTCAAGCCGTCCAATATTCTCGTGCGTCCTGACGGGCGGGTCACGCTGTTGGACTTTGGCATCGGTAAACAGCTCCTTCAGTCGCCTGCCGATGGACGATCTGCCGTCACGGAGGACGCGACGCGCGCGTTTACGCCACTGTTCGCGTCGCCCGAGCAACTGCGTGGTGACGCGATCGGCACGGCGAGCGACACGTACAGCGCGGGCGTCGTCGCCTATCTGCTCCTGACGGGAGCGCATCCAACAGCCGGTGAGAGTCGGACGACCGGCGACATTTTCCGCACCACGCTCGAGACGGAGCCGCAGCTCACGGAGCTCGGTGATCTGGATACTATTCTCCGCAAGGCACTGAAAAAGACCCCCAGCGAACGCTATGAAACGGCGGCCGCGTTCAATGACGATGTGCAGCGGTTCGTGGAACGCAAGCCGGTGCGAGCGCGTCCCGACGCGTTGAGCTATCGGATGCGTCGATTTGTGCAGCGCAATCGGGTTGGTGTGGTGGGCGCGTCGGTGGCGATCGTGGCATTGATGGCGACCGCTGGCGTCGCAGTGCGTCAGGCGCGGCGAGCCGTACGGGAGCGCGATCAAGCGCTCTTTCAGTCGGAGCGCGCGGAAACGATTCGTCAATTTCAAACGGTTCTTCTGTCGCAGATTAGCACGACCCCACTCAATCTGAAGCAGTTGTTGGACCAGGGCGTGAAGACGTTTGAGTCGGGGCAGACCACCGATCCGCGCAT
>JBBQAK010000183.1:0-7771 GCA_038316215.1 Gemmatimonadales bacterium
GAAGACCAGCGACGAGCACCGCGCACAGCCCTGTATGGTCGTCGTGGCCATGACGCTCAATGAGAACCTCGAGATCCGCGAGGAAGACTACGCCGCGACGATGATGGCCGTGCAGAACATCTGCCTCGCCGCCGTCGAGACCGGACTGGGCACATACATTCGCTCGGGCGCCATCATGGGAGACCCGGCGGCGCGCGCCGCAGCGGGTGTTCTTGAGGACGAGCGCATCATCGCGCTGCTCTCGGTCGGAACGCCACTCGAGGCGCCCACGCCGAAGACCCGTCGACCGGCGACGGAACTGACGCGCTGGATGGCGTAAGCGTTGCTCGGCAGGCTGCCGTCGGCCGCGCCTACATCTGCGGCCGGCGGATCGTCTCCGCCTTTTCCTTGGGCAAGCGATAGAGCATCATCGCGGCGCGCTCCGTCTGCATGGTAAGTGCTGGCAGATTGACGGTCTCATTCGGTGAGTGCGCGCAGAACGCCCTGCACCCACGTGATGGGTGCGAAGATGTTGGTCTTGCTCGCCGTCGTATCACCGAGCGTTTCGGTGCTGGAGTCGACGGACTCGCCACCCGCGATCGTGCCCGGGTTGTACGTCAGATTCTGTTCACCGGCCAGCTCGCGCCGAAACTCGTCGAGAATGCGGGCCGCCTCGTACATCGCACCGTCGCTCGAACGGAACACGCCCGAGGAATGACCCTGCTGACCGGTCACCGTGAGCACCCACCCACTCGCTGAGCAGAACCCGATCGTGGCCATGGTGCGCGAGCCGCCTGCAACGGCGAGCGCGAGGTCGAGCACGAGCACGCGAGCAACGCGCGGAATGAGATCGCGTGGATCGGGCATGATCACAGGGTGAAGGACGGGCGATAGGTACCGCGCACGACTCGGGGCGTCAGCTCACGCACACGTTCAGACGAGCACAGCGCGTCGCCCCTCACGGGCACGTCGTGCCAGAGCCATACTTTTGCCTGCCCCCGTGTTCCGCGCCTCCCATCTGCTTTCGCGACCAGAGTTTTATGCACTTCCTTCGTTTGCATGGCACGCCGATCGTGCTCGTGATCCTCGTTGCCGCCTGCGCACCCGGTGAGCGATCGCCAAAGTCCACCGAGACAGCACTCCGTGTCGCCCGGGATTTTGTCGACGGGTACTACCACCAGTTCCCGGAGGAGGCGTTCGAGGTCGCGTACCCGAATACGCCGATGGAGCGCCTCGGCGATCATCGTGAGGTCGCCATGGATGCGTGGAGGGCCCGCGAAGACCAGTGGCTCACCGAACTTCGAGCGATCAACCCGGCCGAGCTTGAGGGTACCGCCGCCGCGACCCCGTTCGCCTTCGCGCTCGACCGGCTCACCGCGTCCGCCGCGCGGCGCATCTGCCGCATGGAACTCTGGGCGGCAACCCCGACGTCTAATGGGTGGCAGGCCAACCTCTCGTCCACCTTTTCCCGCCAGCCAGTCACGACGGCTGAGGAGCGCGCCGTCGCCCTCACGAGGTTGCGCGCCGTGCCGGCCTTCCTCGACACCGAGATTGCCAACCTGCGGCTCGGCATGAAGCGCGGCTATCTCGCACCCAAATCAGGCGTCGACGCCGTACTCCGGCAGGTTGACGCGCTGCTCGGGGGAGCGCCGGAGACGTCGCCCTTCTACGACCCCGCATCGCGCGCAGATGACAGCGCATTCAAGAGCGCGGTACGATCGATCGTGGCCGACCAGATCAACCCGGCGATCGCCCGTTACCGTGAATTCCTCTCCGGCGAGTATGCTGGGCGCGACGGCTTCGGCGTGGCGAGTAATCCCGATGGTGCCGCCTGCTATGCGGCTTCGGTCCGATTCCACACGTCGCTCGAGATCGATGCGAAGACGATCCACGAGATTGGCCTCAAAACAATGCAGGATATCCGTGCCGAGATGCTTCGGATTGCGAAGCAGACCTTCGGCACCAGCGACCTCCCCGCACTGATTGAGCGCTTTCGCGCCGACCCGGAATACACGTTCCGCACAGCCGAAGAGATCGTGGCGTTCAATCGCGCGGCCGTGGATCGGGCCGCAGTGGCCGTGCACGACTGGTTTGGGTACGTGCCCGACGCCACCGTGTCCGTCATCCCGTTCCCCGCCTACCAGAAAGCCTCCGGCGGTGGCTACTACTCCGCCGGATCGTCTGACGGATCGAAGCCGGGCACGTACGAACTCGGCACGTACATGCCAGCAACCATCAGCCGCGTCGGACAACAGTCCACCGCCTTTCACGAGACGTATCCCGGACATCATCTGCAGTTCTCGGTGGCGCTGATGGGCAAGGGCGTCCATCCGATTCTCCGCTACATCTACGTCGCTGGTATGGCCGAGGGCTGGGGGCTCTACGCGGAAACACTCGCCGACGAAATGAAGCTGTACTCGTCGGAGGTCGACCGGATGGGGATGCTCTCCAATCAGGCGCTCCGTGCCGCGCGACTTGTGGTGGATCCAGGGATGCACGTGCTTGGCTGGACCCGCCAACAGGGGATCGACTATATGCTCGCGAACACGGCTGAGAACCGTGCGTCGATCGAGTCGGAAATCGATCGCTATCTGGCGACGCCGGGGCAAGCGACCGCCTACATGCTGGGGAGCCTTGAAATCCAGCGGCTGCGCCATGAGGCCGAGACGACGCTCGGCCCCACGTTCGACATCAAGGGCTTTCATGACACCGTGCTCGCTGGTGGCGCCGTGAGTCTGCCCATGCTGCAGACGGCGGTCAAGCGGTGGGTCATCGCGCGCGGGGGGAAATGATCCGCTTGTTGGCCGCGGCACGAGCGTGGCAGAGCGCTGCATGGAACGCGCTTAACGCATGACGCGCTCTGCTCGTCAAACGCGCATGACACGCTTCCCGCATTGCCTGCTGGCCACGAAAATGGCCTCGGTGATGGCCGCGCTGCTGACGGTCGTGGCGATAGCCCCGCTCCGCGCGCAGGCGCCAACTCCGGCACAGTTCGAACGGGCCTTCGCCTATGCCTCGCGCACCGACGGACAGGCGGTGCTCGTGATGCATCGAGGGCGCATCGTGCACGAGCGATACGGTAGTGGCGGGAGCGCCTCAAAAGTCATGCTGCTCGCCAGCGGCAGCAAGAGCTTCGTGGGCGTCGCTACCATCGCGGCCGCTGCCGACGGCCTGCTCCAACTCGACACTCCGGTCGCGGAGTTGCTGCCGGAATGGAAGCGCGATGTGCGGAAGTCACGCGTGACCGTGCGACAGCTCCTCTCGCTCGAGAGTGGCATCCAGCCGGGAAATCCGGGCACGGGCTGCGGCGGGCGCCGCTCCACGTGGGCCGATGCCGTCGCGGCACCCGCACTCGCCGAGCCGGGCACGCGCTTCCGCTACGGGCCGTACCCATTCATCACCATGGGCGCGGCGATCGAACGCGTCAATCCGAGCGAGCGCTTCGAGGCGTATCTCGAACGTCGCGTGCTCGCTCCGCTCGGCGTGACCGTGGAATGGCGCATGACCTGCGCCGACGGCAAGCCGCAGTTGGCCGGCGGCGCGGCCATGAACGCGCGCGACTGGGCCACATTTGGCGAGATGATCCGCCGAGGCGGCCTGCATGGTGACACGCGCATTTTGCCAGCCGATCTGGTCGCGCAGCTCTTCCGCCCGAGTTCGGCGAACCCAGCGTATGGCATGTCCTGGTGGCTTCGGGATGCCGCCTTTCAGCGTAATCCGGCCATGGGTAGCCTCGGGGTGAGGCGTGCGGCCACCAACGAGTCTTCGGACTGGTTGCCGCGCGATCTGGTCATGGCGGCGGGCGCCGGCAAACAACGGTTGTACCTGATCCCATCGCAGGAGCTGGTGATCGTGCGTATGGGCCCGGTGAGGGGCGGTCGGGCCTTCAAAGACGTCGAGTTTCTGGCCGCGCTGCTGCGGTAGCGAACGGCGGCGGCGAGGAGACGCTCCACCGGGTTGGAAGCGGTCACGTACCCGCGTAACTTTGGCTGTCTGAACGGCCCCGGAATAGTCGACTGGGGGCGACCGATCCCCTTTACGGAGTGCACGTGACCGCTGCTGCCGAACGCTTGATTGCTGCCGCGACCACGCCACTGATCGGTGTGGTGATGGGTAGCGCGAGCGATTTTGATACGCTGGCCTCAGCCTGCGAGATTCTCGCCGAGCTCGGTATTCCGTACGAGGCGCGCGTGGTATCGGCGCATCGGACTCCCGATTGGCTGTTCGAATACGCCGAGGCGGCGTTCCCGCGCGGCCTGCGTGCGATCATTGCCGGAGCCGGCGGTGCCGCGCACTTGCCGGGCATGCTGGCCGCCAAAACGTTGGTCCCGGTGCTCGGCGTGCCCGTGGTCGCCACGCCGTTGAATGGTATGGACGCCCTGCTCAGCATCGTGCAGATGCCCGCCGGCGTGCCGGTCGCGACGTTCGCGATCGGCAAGCCGGGCGCATCGAATGCCGCCCTGTTTGCGGCACAGCTCCTCGCGGCGGATGACGCATCGCTGCGCGAGAAGCTGGCGACCCGCCGCAGCAGCAAGGCCACCGAGGCACTTTCGCGCCCGCTGGCGGCACCGAACGCGATCGCACCGAACGACTTCATTCCGTCCGCCACGTGACGCCGATCCTTCCCGGAGCGACCATCGGATTTCTTGGTGGTGGACAGTTGGGACGCATGACCGCCTTCGCGGCGCGTTCCATGGGCTACGACATTCAGGTGCTCGACCCCGATGCCACATGCGCGTCGCGTGCGGTGGCGTCGCGCACGATCACCGCACCGTTTGACGACATCGCGGCAGCGGTTGAACTCGCGAAAGGCTGTGACGTGGTGACGCTGGAGATCGAGCAGATCCATCCCGACGTCCTCGACGCCGTGGCGGCACACACCGCGCTCCGCCCGGGGCGCGCGCCGGTCTACATCATTCAGGATCGCATTCGCCAGAAGCAGTGGCTCCAGGCGCAGGGCTTTCCGCTCGGTGCATTCGTAGCAGCGACGACTGCGGCCGACGTAGAAACGGCAGTCCGCGCGCATGGCGCCTGCATCGCGAAGTCCACGCACGGTGGCTACGACGGACGTGGTCAGGTACGCTTGCGTGTGCCGGAGCAGGCCGCTGATGCGTGGGACGCCCTCGGCAGTCGGGCTTGTCTTGTGGAAAAGATGGTGTCGATCGACTACGAGATCTCGGTCATGGTGGCGCGTCGGCCGGGCGGCGAGATGGCCGTCTATCCACCGTCGCGCAATCATCACACCAGCGGCATTCTCACCTGGGCCGTGATCCCTGCCGTGATCAGCGACGACATGACGGCGAAGGCGCAAGCACTCGCTGCCGCGATTGCCGAACGTATCGGCATCGTCGGCCTCCTGGCCGTGGAATGCTTCGTGACAACCGACGGCGACTTGCTGGTCAACGAACTCGCCCCGCGCCCGCACAACACGTATCACCACAGTGAACGCGGACTTGCCACCAGCCAGTTTGAGCAGTTGGTGCGCGCCGTGTGCGATCTGCCGCTGGGGAGTACCGCGGTACACGCCCCGTCGGCGATCGTGAATCTGCTGGGCGAAGTGTGGCTGCAACACGATGCACCGCATACGACCCACGCACTCGACGTGGCGGGGACGCGATTGCACTTGTACGGCAAGGCCGGTGCGCGCGGCGGCCGCAAGATGGGGCACCTCTCGGCCGTTGGCGAGAGTGCGCAGCAGGCACTCGGGCGGGTGCTCGAGAGCTACCGGCGACTCTCGCCGGAAACGATCGCGAGCTTCGATGTGCACGAGCCCGTGCTCGCTCGCTCCACCAACTGACCACACGCATGTTTCCACGCGACTTTTACGAAATTCTGCACATCATCGGCATCGCGTTTTTGTTCGTCTCGATCGGTGGCGTCGCCACACATGCCGCCAACGGCGGCAACAAGGCCACCACGGCAACGCGCCCGCTGATCGGTTCCATTCATGGCCTCGGCGCCCTGCTGGTTCTCGTGGGCGGCTTCGGCATGCTGGCGCGCATGGGCTTCATGCACGGCACCAACTTTCCCGGTTGGTTGTGGGTCAAGATCATCGTCTGGGTGATCCTCAGTGCGGTGGTGCTCATGCCGTATCGTCGTCCGGGACTCGCCAAGCCCTTCCTGCTGGTGCTGCCGCTGCTGGCTGGCGTGGCCGTGTATATGGCACTCTATAAGCCGTTCTGATTCGCACCGACGTCGAGACCCTCTCGTTGACCAGGCGCGTGCACCCATGAATATTCTCGTGCTCAACGTCGGCTCGGCGACGCTCAAGTTCCAGGTCGTGGTGACCGACGCCGATCGCATCAGCGGTGATCGCGACGAACGCTTGATCCGCGGACAGATCGAGCGGATCGGCGGCGAGTCGATCATCACACTGCGCGGCGCCGATGGTGTGCCGCGCAAGCGCACGGCCCCACTGCGCGATCTACGCGCCGCCGTGGATTGGCTGGTGGGATTCGTCACGTCTGCGGAGAGCGGCACTGGTCTCACCAGTCGCGGCGAGCTGCATGCGGTGGGACATCGCGTGGTGCACGGCGGCGAGCAATTCCGCAGCAGCGTGGTGATCGACCGGAGCGTACTGCACGGCATCGAGGAAACGATCGAACTCGCGCCGCTGCACAACCCGCACAACTTGCGCGGCATCGAAGCGGCGCGATCGGCGCTAGGCGCCGGCGTACCGCAGGTGGCGGTGTTCGACACGGCGTTCCATCACACGCTGCCGGAGCACGCGTTTCTGTACGCGATTCCGTACCCGCTGTACCGGCGGCACAAGGTACGCCGCTACGGCTTTCACGGGACATCGCATCGCTCGATCGCGTACCGCTGGCGCACGCTGACCGGTCGAGACCGCGCCGACGTGCGCATCGTGACGCTGCATCTCGGCAACGGCTGCTCAGCGTGCGCCATCAAAGGCGGTGAGTCGATCGACACGAGCATGGGCTTCACGCCGCTTGAAGGACTGGTGATGGGCACGCGCTCGGGCGACATCGATGCTGCGCTGCTCGACTACATCGCGGGAAAAGAAGGCCTGTCATTGCCGCAGGTCGAGGCGTTACTGAACAACCAGTCGGGACTGCTCGGCATCTCCGGGCTCACCAACGACATGCGGGACCTGCTGGCCGAAGCGCACGAACATCGAGACCGTCGCGCATGCCTGGCGATCGAAATCTTCTGTTATCGCGTACGCAAATACATCGGAGCGTATCTCGCGGCGATGGGTGGTGCGGATGCTATCGTCTTCGCCGGCGGTATCGGCGAGAACTCGGCCGAGATTCGCCGACGCATTTGCGAAGGGTTGGAGTGGGCGGGAGTTCAGGTGGATCCGTCGGCGAACGACGTGCTGATCGATGGCCGCGAAGGCCGCTTCTCGACCGACCGCTCGACGCTTGCCGCTTGGGTGGTGCCTACCGACGAGGAGTTGCTGATTGCTCGCGATACCTTCCGCGTGATCTCAGGAGAAGAACCGACCTGAGCAATTCACAAGCACAGGGGTTGCAGATTTCAGCGGACCGGACGATACTGACGTGTGCGCGGCGGTTTCTCCGATTTGACGGGCCGCGCACTCAGTGCCAGTGGCATTGACTATCCGTCTAAGTCGCGGTCCTGACGGCCTGCGACGAGAAATCGGCGCAGGCCGTCAGTCGTTTATGGTCAGTCGTTCCTCGTTAGTTGCGTCGGGCTGGTCGTACGCGTTCATCGAACAGAAAAACTGAAGGCGAAGGACCACTGGCGTCCGCGTTTCGACGGCCGGTGTTACTTCCGTGGTGATTTGCCGCCGATTGCCGCCACGTAA
>JBBQAK010000426.1:0-3393 GCA_038316215.1 Gemmatimonadales bacterium
CGTGGTCGAAGGTGCAGGGACGCAGCGATAAGGGCACCGCCGACATTACGTTCGCCGGCATGTCTGGCACCTACGAACGCCACACCGGCGCGCCGAACAAGATGCGCATGATCATCGACCTCGGCATGGCCAGGGTTGACCAAGGCTTCGATGGTACGGTGGGCTGGGCGGTGCAACCTGGCGGGCAGGCCTCACGGATGCCCGCGGAGCAGGAAAAGTCCCTCGTCGAGTCGCTGCAGATTGGGGCGGTGTTCCTCGATGTGAGCCGGTTCGCGAAGTCCTCCGTCGATGCCAAGGAGACCTTCGATGACGTGGAGTGCTACAAGCTCTCCATCACGTCGAACTCGGGCGAAGAGCGCACCGAGTATTTTGAAGTCGCGACAGGGCTTCGCCGTGGCGTCGTGATGAAGTCACCGATGGGCGAGCAGAAGTCGATCTTCCGCGAGTACAAGGCGTTTGACGGCAAGCAGATCGCGACCAAAATCGTGCAGGTCACTCCGCAGGGCGACGTCATTCTTACCACGGCCGAAGTGTCGTTTACGGCCCCCGATCCGTCGCTGTTCAAGGCACCGGACGGGATCGCGAAGTAACGGAACCCAGCACACGACCCGCCAACGCAACACCACTCAGCCACGCGCGCTCCACCGACGGGTGTGAGCGCCGCGTGGCGCCGGCGGCTCCCCAGTCGCCGCACGCGCCGATCCCGCGCGCTTCGCTGAACAGGCACGCCTCGTCGAGGCCGGTCTGCACCCGTGCGTAGCGCCAGCGATGCGCCACGGCATGTACGATGTTGCCGGCGATCTGCAGCTGCGCCCGCAACGCCTCGGAGACCTGAGCCGCGATGACCGCCGGCTCCTCCTCCACCCGTTCGGCACTCCAGTGTCCGTCGCTGTGCACCACCCACGCTTCGTCGCTGCTGCGTCCCGGTCGTGCCGACTGCCGCCAAGCCCGACGCACCAGTGGCGATTCCGTGCGAAGCTCACCGCCAATCAGCGATTCACTCACGGTCGTTGGCGGTGGCCCGTCAAACACGATCATAGTGCTCCAGCACGGGAGCAAGGTGACCCCGGCCAACGACGCCGTGAACGGCATCGGCTCCCCGACCGTGCTCAACAGCGCAGCGGCCTGCGGGGCCGGCGTGGCCAGCAGCACGATGTCTGAGTCGTGCTGGACGCCGTCGCGGTCTAGAACGGCCCATCCTGAGCGCTGAGGGGCCATCGACGCGACATGCACGCCGGTCTCCACGTTCAGATCACGCGCCATATGCTTGGCCAACGTGTTCATGCCGCCGGTGCCGATGAGGGCGCCGTCGCCTATCTGGCAGAGCACCCCGTCCTGACGCCACGAGTCCGAGAGGTGCGCCAAGCGAGGGTCGTCGAGTCGCATGGACGGTGCACCATGGTCGAATTGCCAGACGCCTTCGCGTCGCGTACTCAGGCGCCCGCCCACGCCGCGACTTTTGTCGAGCACGGTCACCGCGATGCCGTGATCGTGTAAGGTGCGCGCGCAGGCGAGCCCGGAGATGCCCGCACCGATGACCGTGACACGTGGCGAAAGCCCTGTCGAGCGACTCACGTGCGCCCGATACGCCGGGAAGTTCATGCGCTGCCGATGCTCGTCGGATCGCCGTGGACGAACGGTGCCGAGCACCGCGACTTCCGGTGTGAACGGCCGGTCGAACTGTCCCAGGCACCACAGGAGTCCACCGAAACTCGCCGGGTCGCGCCCATCCAATGCGTAGCGGTGGTTCAGATCGATGAGACGCGCCAGCGCATCGGCGGCGTCGCTCGACCACATCGGTATCGCTTTGCCCCACGTCATGCGCACGTTGTTGTGCAACTCGCCATGCACGCGCAGCGACTGCTGCGCGACGTCCCACAGCGCATCGCCGGTGCCGCTTCGCGCGAGCGTCTCCCAAGAATGGAGCGTGCGGGAGTCCGCCTCGTGCCGTGCAAGTGTCTCCTGTGCCCATGTCGGGATCGCCTCGAGGGTCTCGGGCGCCTCGTGCCAATAGCAGAACGCATAGGCCAGCTCGCGCCACACGAGCAGTTCGTCGAGGTATTTGTCTGCGCCGTCGCCGCCGCGCGCCGTACACTCCCGTACGATGCGGAACGTCGACACCATGCCGTAGTGGAAGTAGGCGGACATCCGGCTCACGCCATCGATACTCGCGTCGTTGCGTTTTGCCGCGTAGCGATCGAGGCGGCCTGTGCGCACGAACTCGCGCCACCGCGCGTAGCCGGCGAGCGTGCCACCTGGCGTATGCGGTACCGGCGCGATGCCGTGGTCGATGTCGCACTGCGCGACCAACGCGGCGAGGTCGGCGTCGGCCAATCGCAGCGGTTCGAAGGGCAGCGCATCCGGCACGAACGGCGGCGTGTGCGTGGCCACGTCGGTCCACTCAGCGGCAACCCGCGCCGCCCGCAACCCAGCGGTCGTATCGCGAAACGCGAACGCGCGCGTATGCGCCTTTCCCACCAGTGGCATCGGCACCACGCAGGCGGTATCCACGCTCCAGACGGGGCAGGTGACGGACTCCGCCAGCGAATCGGTCAACCAGTCCAACGGCGCGACCGGCAGCGTCTCGGTCACGACCAGCGCGGCGCGACCGGCCAGCGTACGAAGTGCCGGACCGCGATGCCCGGGGCGCTCGAGATGAAACGCGTACCCAATACCGCGCACCGCGCACTCGGCCTCGACGTCGCGCGCACCCTCAAGAATGAAGGTATGGTGCCGGTCCGACGCGAACGGGTATTTCTCCGACAGCGCGTGATAGACGAACACGGGGAGCCCGAGTTGCCGGCCGGCGGTGACGGCGACATCCAGTGCTGGATTCTCGTGCGCGCGCACCGCGGTGCGCATCCAGTAGATCACGAAGCGGCCGGTGGCCGTGGTTGCCGAGGCGGCTGAGTGATCGGTAATCCGCTCAGCGAGATGGTCGGGAAAAGAATCGGGTCGGACCACGTTGTGAAACGCACTCCGACCCGATCTCGTGCCCAACAGGTACAACCTATTTCTGCTTCTTCGCGTGGGGCGGTTCAGGCGGCGACTCGGGCCCGATCCCGTCCGGATCGAAGTGCTTCTTGTCAGTCAACAGTCTGGTAAAAGCCCAAGCCGCGAGGCTCAGCACGAATGTCCAACTGATTGCCATGAACGCGATAGCGCCTCCAGACATCAGACCTCCGCTCGGTTGGTGTCGATCTCCACGAAGCCTTTTCGGTCATCATACCCGTTCCGCTTCCACGCCATGCGGATCAGGACGAGGAAGACGACCACGAACAGCAGGAGGATGGCCCGTGAGATCGTGATAAACGGCATGTCGACGTCCGACACCGGACTCGAACTACCTGCCGACCGCTGATTAAGCAGAATCGGCAGTGCCTCGTCCTTGCC
>JBBQAK010000099.1:0-10595 GCA_038316215.1 Gemmatimonadales bacterium
GGCCGCGCCCAAAGCCACGGCCGGACCGAGTGACTTTACGCGCTTGATCAGTCAGGCGGCCGCCCCAGTGGTGCCCGCGACGCCGACACCAGCCGCCGCCAAGCCGACCGCGAACGCCGCACCGGTCAAACGCGCCATTCCGATGGGGCTGATCATCGTCGTGAATGTGGTGATTCTGCTCGCCGTCATTGTCATCGTCTTCGTGCTGCGGAAGCCGCAGCCCACCGTTCCATCCGCACCGGCGACACCCAAGGTACCGGCCGTCAGCGCGCCCGCGCTGAAATGACTCATCCTCCGCGTCAGCGGAGGACGATCACCAGTTCGAAGCGCGCGTCGACCAATTCCGCCGGCACGTACACCGCCAGGTTGCGCGCGCGCTCGATGGCATCCCACGCACTTCCCGTCTTGCGAATCGCGAAGTACTGGAAGTCGAGTTTGACCGGTACCGCCGATGGCGGCGACGAGATGTGCGCCAGTTCGATGCCGGGCAGCGCTTGCCGGATGAGCGTATCGACGACGTCGGCCGCCCCGACTTTGCACCCCTGCAGCACCTTCGGGATGAGCTCCTGCTGACGGACCGGCGCGCTGACGGCGAGAAACCATTGTGGCGCTTCGAGCCACTTCGCCTGCTCAATTGCGACCGCGTGCAGCGTGGTGCGCACCGGTTTGAGCGGCAACGCGATTGCCGCATCCACGACGGCACCATCCAGCAACTCGAACAATCGCCGCTCGAGTTCAAAAAAGCCTTCGCCCAATCGAAGATGGTCGTAGGTCGGCAACGATCGTGCATCGCCACTGGTGGAGAACGCCGACAGCGAACCCACCAATGCCAGCATCGCTTCCCAGAGCATGGACGGATGACCTCGCCGCACCTCATGTAGATGTCGGATCGCTGGCAGGTGCGTGTTCACCGTGTACAGCAGCCAGAAGCTGCCGACGTCTGCCACGGTAAAGTCCGCGAGCCCCTGATTCCGCTGACGACGGCTGCCGGAAAGCGACGCACTGCGCGAGGCGAGCCGCTCGGTAAGACGACGCATCATGCTCATCATGACATCGCTCGCGGAGAGATCGAGCAACGGCGGCACGAACTGTGAGTCGAGCGTGACATCACCGGCCGCCGAGCGTCGAAGTCGCGCAATCGGCATCGCCGTGTAGCCCTCGAGACTTTCGCCTTCCAGCAGCAAGCGCAGCGATGGCGGCGACATTTGAATCGGGCGCTCAGTGAGGCCAGTCGTTTCGTCGCGCAGCAACTGTTCGTCGGCCACCCACCGCGACGACGCGTGCTCACCACGCCGGGCGACGTTGCGCGCCCCCGGTCGATACTCCGACACCGCAATGTACGCCTGCACGGTGTCCTGATCCTGACCGAACGCATCGGTCAGCGCCTTCGGGGGTGGCGTCGCTCCGGCAATCGGTGCGTCGAACAGCAGACCGTCGGGGAAGCGCCCGGCAATCGCCGTGGTGACCAGCGTGCCGCCAGCGAGTGCCTCCTGATCGATGGTGAGTCGTGAGAGTCCCCAGGGACTGAAGGCGAGCGCGCTGACCTGGAAGGCCAACGTCTCCTCATGATGTCGATCTTGTGCCTGCAGATGCTGCGGCGTGAGCAGGACTCCCTTGGTCCACAGAACGGGCGGTGAGTGGCGCATCCCCTAACGTATCCCGGCGACGTGCTCGTCGTCAGAGGCGAGCTGTTCCCAGCTCGCGGTCATCGCCGCGCGGACACGATCACTTCATGAAACGGCCCGAGCAATGTGCAACTTCCTTGACAATGCCGCTGCTAGGCGGGACAATAAGCTGCTGTTCCCTGTTGTTGTAATTCCTCCCCATGATCCCACGCGCCGGAGCGTTGCATGGCCGCAAGCACCCAGAAGAAACTCGAACGCGTACGTCCACCACGTATTCAGATCTCGTACGAGGTCGAAACCGGCGGCGCCATCGAGATGAAGGAGTTGCCGTTTCTCATGGGCGTCATGGGCGACTTCAGCGGCAACCCCGCCGAGCCGCTCCCGCGCCTGAAAGATCGCAAGTTCGCCGAGATCACGCCGGACAACTTCGACGATACGATCGCGAGCATGAAGCCGCGCCTGCAGTTCTCCGTCGAGAACAAGCTCAGCGAAGATGCCGATGCGCCGAAGCTCGGCATCGAGCTCAACTTCCGCAGTATGGATGATTTCTCTCCCGACGCCGTCGCAAAGCAGGTGAAGCCGCTCCGTGAACTGCTTGAGCTGCGCACCGAGCTCGCCAACCTTCGTGCCAACCTGCAGACGAACGAAAAGCTCGACGAGGTCCTGCAGGACACCCTCGGCGACGCGGACAAGATGGCCAAGCTGAAGGCCGAACTCGGGCTGGAGAGCTAACATGGCCGAAGCACAGAAGTCGGCCGCGCAAGCGGTCACCACCGACGCGGAGCTCTCGCTGCTCGACCAGATCGTCGAGCAGGGCAAGATGGGCAAAGACGCCGAGTCGAAGGGCAAGGGAAAGGATCTGGTGAAGCGCTTCGTCAGTGAAGTGCTCGAAGGCTCCATCACGATCAATCGTGACACCGAGACGATGATCAACGCGCGTATCGCGCAGATCGATCATCTGCTGTCGCTGCAGCTCAACGAGATCCTGCACCACCCCGACTTCCAGCGCCTCGAAGGATCGTGGCGTGGCTTGCAGTATCTGCTCAAGCAGAGCGAGACCGGCACCATGCTCAAGATCAAGGTGCTCAACGTCTCCAAGAAGGATCTGCTGCGCGACCTGCAACGCGCCCCGGAGTTCGATCAGAGCGCGATGTTCAAGAAGGTGTACGAAGAAGAGTACGGCGTCTTCGGCGGCACGCCCTTCGGCGCGCTGGTCGGCGACTACTACTTCGACAAGAGCGGTCAGGATCTCGAGCTGCTTGAAAAGATCTCGAACGTCGCGGCCGCCGCGCACGCCCCGTTCCTCTCAGCCGCCTCGCACGAGATGCTCAATCTCGAGAGCTGGTCGGAACTCGACACGCCGCGCGATCTCGCCAAGATCTTCGACAGCACGGAGTACGCGAAGTGGAAGAGCTTCCGGAACTCGGAAGACTCGCGCTACATCGCGCTCACCGCGCCACGCATCCTCGTCCGTGAACCGTACGGCAGCGCCACGGTGCCGGTCGAAGCGTTCAACTACGAGGAACGCGTCGACGGTACGAACCACGATCAGTACTGCTGGGGCAACGCGGCCTACGCCTTGGCGGCGAATGTGAACAAGGCCTTCGCGTTCTACGGCTGGACGGCCGCCATTCGTGGTGTCGAAAGCGGTGGACTGGTGGAGGGCCTTCCGGTGCACAACTTCCGCACCGAGTCGGGCGACCTCGCCATGAAGTGCCCGACGGAAGTGCAAGTCACCGATCGTCGCGAAAAGGAACTCGCGGACCTGGGCTTTGCACCGCTCGTCCACCAGAAGGGCACCGACAATGCGGCATTCTTCTCCGTGCAGTCGGCCCAGAAGCCCAAGGTGTACGACGATCCGAAGGCGTCATCGAGTGCCCGTCTGTCCGCGCAGCTCCCGTACATCTTCTCGACGTCGCGCTTCGCCCATTACCTCAAGGTGATGATGCGCGACAAGATCGGCGGCTACGCGACGCGTGCGGACATCGACGCGTTCCTCAATCGCTGGATCCAGAGCTACGTCGCCCTCGAGAATGCACCGGCCGCCATCAAGGCCTCGAAGCCACTCTCGGAAGCTCGAATCGACGTGGTGGAAGTGCCGGGCAAGCCCGGTGTCTATCGCGCCGTGGCGTTCATGCGCCCGCACTACCAGCTCGATGAACTCGGCGTCGCGATGCGACTGGTCGCCGAGCTTCCTGAGCCGGCGAAGTAAATCCGATCGTTGTTGGCCCATCCCGGCGCATAACGGCGCCGGGACGCAGCACTTCCACATGACACGAGGCATATTCACATGGCGTTTGATACGTTTCTCGATCTGAGCAGCGGCAAAATTGAAGGCGAGTCGACGGCGGCGGGCATGGAAAAGCAGATCGAGCTCTTCTCGTTCAGCTGGGGTGCCAGCAACCCCACCACGATCGGCTCCGGTTCGACCGGCGTCTCGGGCGGTAAGGTCTCCATCTCGAGCTTCAGCGTGATGAAGAAGACGGACAGTGCCTCGTCTATGCTCTTCCAGAAGTGCTGCGAAGGCCAGCACATCGCGAAGGCCGTCGTGACCCTGCGGAAAGCGGGTGGCGCAGCCGGACAGGCCGCGTTCCTCAAGTACACGTTCGAAACCGTCATGGTCGAGTCGATCCAGTGGAGCGGCAGCAGCGGCGGTGACGATTCGCCGACCGAGTCGCTCTCCCTCGCCTTCGGCAAGGTCAAGATCGAGTACTGGCAGCAGTTGAAGGACGGCAGCATGAAGGTGGCCGGTCAGGGCGCCTGGGACCTCACGACCGTCAGCAGCAAGTAAGGGGCGAGTCGATTCATGCCGACCGCCAAAGAACTGTTCACGGACGGTCGGCTCGAAGCGGCCATCGAAGCGCTGGGCGTCGAGATCCGGAGCAATCCGACCGACGCCCAGCGGCGTTCCTTTCTGTTTGAGCTCTTGGCCTTCGCCGGTCAGTACGAACGCGCGGCCAAACAGCTCGATGTCCTCGCCGGTGCGGGACCGTTGGCCGAAGCCGGCGCATCGGTATATCGCGCCGCACTCACCGCCGAACGCGTGCGCGAGCACATGTTCGACAGCGGGGACTATCCACAAGACGCGGCACCGGCCGTGATCGGCGGCACGTTGAACGGGACCGCGTTTACCAGCATCGAGGACGCCGACCCGCGTCTCGGTGCCCGTCTCGAAGTCATCGCCGGCGGACGGTATCTCTGGATTCCTTTTGCGCATCTCGCCTCCGTCAGTATCGAAGCACCCGGACAGCTCCGTGATCTCCACTGGCTCAAGGCCCGCGTGACCACGAGCCCTGGCGTGCGCGATATGGATCTGGGTGAAGTGCTGATCCCGGCGCTTACGCCAAGCGTCTGGAAAAACACCGACGCGGAACTGCGCCTCGGGCGGGCCATCGACTGGGAGGAACTCCCGGACGGGGATTTTGCGCCGGTCGGCCAGAAAGTATGGCGCATCGACGGTCGTGACATCCCGCTCCTCGATGTTCGAACGCTCGTCATGACCCCCGGCTGACTCGTCGGGCATCCGCGCGCTGCGCGGATGCGCTCGGCCGCGATCCACGTGGCGTCGAGTGTGCGCCCGTCTCCCCGCATCGCCTGCTAATCGATTTCATGCCCGTCAATACCGAACTCGTCACCCGCCTCCTCAAGCCCGTCTCGGAGGCGGAGCCTGCGGGCAGCGATCTGCGCTACGATCCGCGCGTCGACGCCCTCAAGGAAGCACGACGCGAAGAACTTGATCTGCCGGGCGTCACCAATCGCAAAGTGGCCGATTGGCCGGTCGTCATCAGTACCGCGACCGCGCTGTTCGCCGAGACCAAGGATTTGCAGCTCGGCGTGTGGCTCACCGAAGCGCTGCTCGGCAAACAGGGGTTTAGCGGACTGACGACCGGGTTGGAACTGCTGCGCGGGTTGACTGAGCAGTTCTGGGAGACTGTGCATCCGTTGCCTGAGGACGACGACCTCGAACTGCGCAGCGGTCCCCTGGAATGGGTCGGTTCCAAGCTGATTATCCCCACGCGCACGGCACCGTGGGGAAACACCGGCCTCAACTACCTGATGTACGCCACCTCGCGGGACGTGCCAAGCGAGAGTGACGCCGACGTCGATGACGGCAAGCTTGCACGCCGCCGCGAAGCGATTGAACTCGGCAAGCCGTTACCCGAAGTCATCGACGCCGGTCTGGAGGCGATGACGAAAGTCACCGTCCGCGCCGTGCTCGCCGAGGTCGATGAGTCCATCGCCGCCCTTGCCGCCCTCGAGCGCGTCAGCGACGACAAGTTCGGACGCGATGCGCCGGCCTTCAACGGCCTACGCGCCACCCTCGACGAAACACGACGGTTTCTGGGCGGACAGCTCGTCAAAAAGCTCGAGACGGATCCGGATCCGGAAGTTTTTGAAGCCGACACGACGTCCGCCGATGGATCCGCGCCCGCAGACGACGGGCCGCTCACCGCAGAGCCAACCTCCCGCAATGACGCCGCGCAGCGCGTTGGCGTGATCGCCCGTTGGATGCGCCAGCAGGATGCGGGCAACCCGGCTCCGTATCTGCTCGTGCGCGGATTCCGCTGGGGTGAACTCCGCGTCAATGCGCCCGAGGTGGATCCCAAGTTGCTGGAAGCACCGCCCACCGCACAGCGGGCGCGTCTCAAGTCACTGCTGCTCGACGGGAAATGGGCAGAGCTGCTCGAACAGTCCGAACTGCTGATGGCTACCACTCCCGGTCGGGGGTGGTTGGATCTTCAGCGCTATGTGCTGACCGCCTGCGCCAACCTTGGTGGCAGTCACGACGCGGCGGCCGCCGCCATTCGCAGTGAATTGCGGGCCCTGCTCATCGCCTTGCCGAAGCTTCCCCGGATGACGCTCATGGATGATACGCCGACGGCCAACGAGGAAACGCGTGAGTGGCTCGATGACGAGGAGCTGCTGCCTCCAGCTGACGAGGTCGCGGCCGACGACGGCCAAGCCGACTCCGAGCTCACCGACGGTGCCGAACAGCTGGCGGAGGCGCTCGAGGATGACGCCGCCGCCGCTCACCAAGGTGGATTCTCGCGCGCGCGGGTGGTGCGTCGCGCTGCCGCCTTGCGTGGACCCGACCCGTTCGACCTCGCCCGCAATGAGCTGGCACAGGGTCGCCCGAACCGCGCGATCGAAGTGCTGATGGCGGAACTCTCGCGCGATCAGTCGCCGCGGGGCCGCTTCGTGCGTCAGACACAGATCGCCTACGTCATGGTTGAAGCCGGTCTTGATGCCGTGGCGAAGCCCATCCTTCAAAAGCTCGTAGAAACGATCGACGAACGAAGCCTGGAGCAGTGGGAAGCGGGCGCGTTGATCGCGCAACCGATGGCGCTCATGTGCCGTGTCCTTGATCGCACTGGTGGCGACGAAGACATGCGGTTTGACCTGTATCTGCGCGTCTGCCGTCTCGACCCCATGCAGGCGCTCGCACTGCAGGCCCGTTGAACCGGCGCCGGCGCTGATGGCCCGCACCGAACTTGATCGCGCCGTCCAACCGTCGCTCCTCGATCGGCTCACCGACGACGCGCCTCGTGAGCCCGGCGATCGGCCAACGTCGCGCGAAGCGTCGGAGCGTGCGTATCGGCGCAGTATACAGCGCGATGTCGAGTGGCTCCTCAACACGCGGCGTTCCATCGTGCCCGTTCCCTACGGGGCGAGCGAAGTGTTGCGCTCGGTGCACGAGTTCGGAGTGCCGGACACAACCGGACTCGCCATCGGTACCGGCGAGGGACAGAAGCGCCTCACGTCCGACATCCGTGATACGCTCGAGCGCTTCGAACCGCGCTTGACGAACGTG
This sequence comes from Gemmatimonadales bacterium, assembly GCA_038316215.1. Lineage (GTDB taxonomy): Bacteria > Gemmatimonadota > Gemmatimonadetes > Gemmatimonadales > Gemmatimonadaceae > Gemmatimonas. The sequence continues at coordinate 7,438 of JBBQAK010000099.1, forward strand.
AAAGTGCGACTCACCGACAGCGCACAGGTCTCGACGCCGCAGGTACGCTTTGTCATCGAGGCGACGCTCCGTATGGATCCGAGCCCGGAACAAGTGATGTTCGATACTGTCCTGGAGATTTCCAGCGGCACGTACGAAGTCGCTGAGACGACCTGATGCAAGACGACCTGCTGCTCTATTACGAGCGCGAGCTGACGTATTTGCGGAAGCTCGGCGCCGAGTTCGCGCAGCGCTATCCCAAGGTGGCGTCACGGCTGCAGCTCGAAGCCAGCAAGACCGAAGACCCGCACGTCGAGCGCCTGCTCGAAGGATTCGCCTTCCTCACGGCGCGCATTCATCGCCGTCTCGACGACGATTTCCCCGAGATCTCCGAAGCATTACTCGAGATGCTGCATCCGCATCTCGTGCGGCCGCTGCCGTCCATGTGCATCGTCGATATGCCGCTCGATCCGGCGCAGGGTCGACTCCCGGATGGCTTCCGCGTACCGCGCGGCAGCATGCTCAACTCCCGTCCGGTGCAGGGTGTCCCGTGCAGCTTCCGCACGGTGTACGACACGATGCTGTGGCCATTCACCGTCTCGAGCGCCGAGTGGAGTGCCGGTGACCGCACCGCCGTCGGTGCACGTGGACGCGATGCGGTGGGCGCCATCAAGCTCGAGATCCGCGCCTTCTCGGGGGTGAAGCTCCATGAGGTCGCCATTGATGCGCTCCGTCTGCATTTGACGGGTGATGCGGCCGTGGCCGACACGTTGTACGAGCTGATGGCCAACAACGTGTCGCATGTCGTGCTTCGAAATCCCGATCGGCCGGCGCATCCGCCGGTGGTGCTCGGCGCGAACAGCATCGAACCGGTCGGCTTCAGTGACGACGAGAGCATGCTGCCGCCGTCCACGCGGACTTTTGCCGGCTTCAGTCTGCTCCTCGAACTGTTCGCGTTCCACGAGAAGTTCCACTTCGTCGATGTGAAGGGCTTCGGCGACGCGCTGCGCACGCTCGGCGCGACCGATCGCGTCGACGTCAGCTTTCTCGTGACCCCGTTCGAACGGGCTGAACGTCGCCAAGCGCTCGAACTTGGTCTCTCGGCCAAGAGCTTCCGCACCAACGCAACGCCAGCCGTGAATCTGTTCGATCAGTCTGCCGAGCCGATTCTCCTCACCGAACGCACGTTCGACCACATTGTAGTGCCCGACGCCCGCCGACGGCTCGAGGTCGATGTCTGGTCGGTCGACCGCGTGACGCTCGTCGAGCACGAAGCACGCACGTCTCGCGAGATCTCGCCGCTGTACTCGCATCACCATGATGTCACGACACCGGGCGACGATCTGTTCTGGCGCGCCGCACGCCGGGCATCGCTGTGGCGAACCGATCACGGCACCGATCTCTTTCTCAGCTTCGTCGATCTCTCCGGCGATGTCCGCGCCCCCGATGTCGATGTGGCCTCGGTGCATGTGACCTGCTTCAACGGTGACCTGCCCAGTCGGCTCCCTTTCGGTGCCGACGAGCGGGGCGACTTCGAGCTGGTCAGTGGTGGACCGATCCAACGCATCACCTGCGTGGTCAACCCCACGAAGTCCGTCCAGCCGATGCTCGGCAAGCCGCTGCTCTGGCGCATGATCTCGTCATTGTCGTTGAATCATCTCTCGATCATCAACGACTCGCCGGAGGCGCTCCAGGAACTCCTACGGCTGCACAACATCAGCAACGCCCTCGGTGCCGAACGCCAGATCGATGGCCTCGTCAACGTGAGCAGCGAGCCGGCGTTTGCCCGAGTCGCCGCCGCGCACGGCGTCGCCTTTGCGCGCGGCCGGCACATTGAGCTCGAGTTCGACGAGGAACAGTTCGCCGGTGGCGGCATGTTTCTCTTCGCGAGTGTGCTCGAGCGCTTCTTCGCGTTGTACACCTCGATGAACAGCTTTACGCGCGTGTCCGTGCGCTCGCGCCAGCGTCGTCGACTGGCCGCCGAGTGGCCGCCCCGCGCGGGATGGCGCACGTTGCTGTGACGATCGACGAAACGCCCGCACCGACCGCGCGCGAGCGCGCATACCGCAGCGAGCGCAATCGCCGACGGCTCACCAGCGCGCTGGCCAATGAAGGCACCAGCTTCGAGTTCGTGCAGGCCATGCGGCTGCTGATGCGCCTGTATCCGGAGCGGGCGGCTGTCGGTGGGTGGGATGATCCAGCTCGCGAAGTGGTGCGCCTCACGGTGCCGCCATCGTTGGCCTTTCCACCCGCGGAGATCGCGACCCTCACGCTCCCCGACGCCGCCAAGGCCGACGGCGCGCAGATGGGGGTGCGCTTCTTCGGTCTGACTGGACCGCAGGGCGTGCTCCCGCATGTGTATACCGAGCACGCCGCCTCCCGCAGCCGCGCCCGTGATACCGCCTTCCGCGACTTTCTCGATCTCTTTCATCACCGAGCGCTCTCGCTCTTTTATCGGGCGTGGGAGCGTCACCGCACGGGGGTGGCGTCCGAACGCGGTGCTGAAGATCGCATGCGGGCGCACCTGCTCGATATTGCGGGGATGGGCACCGTCGGCGTGCAGCGCAATGCCAACCTCAACCTTGACACCCTGGCGTACTACGCCGGCCTGCTCGCGCTCCGCGCTCGCCCTGCGATAGGCCTCGCGCAGCTCATCGGCGATCACTTCAACGTCAAGGCCACCATCGAGCAGTTCGTCGGCGCCTGGCAAACGTTGACGCATGGTGGACAGCAATGCGTCGGAGCGGACAACGACGATAGCGTCCTCGGCGGCGCCGTGATCGGTGATGCGATCTTCGATCCGATGTCGCGCGTGCGCCTCCGTCTCGGACCGCTCACGCGCGCGCAGTTCAACGATTTCCTGCCCAGCGGTCGCGCCTTTGCACCATTGCGGCATCTGGCCCGATTGTACTCGGATGATCAAGTCAGTATCGAAGTCCAGCTCGTGATCGCGTGCGATGAGATCCCATCGGCGGCGCTTGCCGACCCCGGAGCGCCCGCGCTGGGCTTTGGCACCTGGATTCACAATCGGGCACCGACCCGTGATGCCGATGATGTGCGCCTCCTGTTGTGCTGATGTGATGATGTGCTGATCCACCTCCGCTGTTTCGCTCCCTTCCTTTCCGAATTTCTCCTCACGGAGTCGTCATGGCCGTAAACCTGCGTGGCCTGATCGCCAA
>JBBQAK010000480.1:0-1785 GCA_038316215.1 Gemmatimonadales bacterium
CTTGCGGCGTGGTGCAAGCGAGGGCGCAGGCATCGCCGGCATTCCGAGTCCAATGGAAGTCATAGTTCTAGTATCACAAACCTGCACCCCAGTTCATTCCAGCCGCGTACGTTTTCCCGAAGCGCCATTGCTAGGTGAGGCGCACCGGCGCGACGATGTCGGCCACCACCAAGACCAAGCTCATGATGATCAGCACGCCGAAAACCGAGTACGCCAGCGGCATCATCCGCGCCACGTCGACGGGTGCCGGGTGGGCGAGGTTTCGTGCCGTTGCCCACCGGTTCTTGATCGCCTGCCAGACGGCCGAGGCGATGTGGCCGCCGTCGAGCGGCACCAGCGGGATCATGTTGAACACGAAAAGCGCGAGGTTGAGTCCGCCAAGGAGCAACAGCATCTGTGCGACCTTGTCCAGAATCGTCACTCCGGCAGCGGTGTTTCCACCGACTTCGCCAGCAACGCGCCCCACGCCCACGAGGCCCATCACGGATTCTTGAGAACGTTCCTCCAGGCCAAGCGCGGCACGAGAGACATGCCAGAGCTGTTGCGGCAACTGGGTGATGACCGTCGCCGTCTGTGCGATGTACTGCCCCGTCACCTCAAGCCCCGAGGTCAGCGGCTGCCGCGTCCGCTCGGTCTGCGAGAAGACACCCATGTAGCCCACGGTGTCGGTCGCGCCGGATCCATCCGTGGCCGCCCGTTGACGTGCCGCAGGAGTGAGCGTGAGATCCACGAGCACTTCGCCCCGCATCACCGTCATGTTGAGGGTCTCTCCCGGTCGCTGCGACACGTAGCCGGCCACGTCGGCCCATGATTCGACCTCGACGCCGTCCACCGACACGAACGTGTCGCCCGGCTGAATCCCGGCGGCAACAGCAGGCGACACCGGGTCGCCTGGCGCACAATCGACGGTTCCGACGGCGGGCACGCACGCCACCGTGTCGCGCACCGTCAGGGTTGACTCATGGGAACCGATCCCGGAGAAGACCACCGTAAATAGCAGGGCCGCGATCACCAGGTTGACGAACGGACCGCCAAACATCACGACCGCCTTCTTCCACCACGACAAGCGATAAAAAGCGCGGTCACGGTCGGCGCCGATCTCCACTTCGGACGCAGCCCTGGCATCGTCCATCAGGTCTCGCATCCAGCCGTGCACCTTGACGGGCTTCACCACATCGCCCGGGGGCACCATGCCCACGAGCCGCACGTAGCCGCCCAGGGGGAAAGCCTTGATGCCGTACGTGGTCTCGCCGCGTTGCCTCGACCACAGCGTCGAGCCGAAGCCCACAAAGTATTCGCTCACCTTGACGCCAAAGCGCTTGGCGGGAATCAGGTGTCCCAACTCGTGCAGGGCGATGGACAGCATGAGACCGATCGCGAACACGACGATGAAGAGCACCTGGAGCATGGCACTACTGTAAGCCAGCGCGGGGGCGTTAGCGGGCGGCGATGAGGGCGTCGGCTCGCGCCCGTGCCCACGACTCCGCCGCGTCCACCGCTTCCAGAGTGACGTCTCCGGGGGCGCTGTACTCCTCCACCACGGCACGCACCGTGTCGACGATGCCGAGAAACGGCAGCGCTCCGGCGACAAACGCGGCCACGCACTGCTCGTTGGCCGCGTTGAAGACGGCGGGGTGAAGGTCCGATGCGGCGGCGGCGTCTCTGGCCAGGGCGATCGCGGGGAAGGCGTCGTCGTCCAAGGGCTCAAACTGCCACGCCGACGCGCGGGACCAGTCCAGTCCCGGCGCCGCGTCCGCCACGCGATCCGGCCAGCCGATTCCGAGC
>JBBQAK010000328.1:0-4621 GCA_038316215.1 Gemmatimonadales bacterium
GCCATCACGGGCGTTTGCGTTCTGGGATGCAACGTGGCCATGCTCTGGAAGAACAATCCATCGGCGGCCATGGCCTGATACACGCGCGCCGACATCAGAATCACCATCCCCAGAAAGCCGACGGTCGACGCGACGATGCCACACGCGATCAGGGTACGACCAGCGGGGCCCAGGTACACGAACATCGTGTCGGCGGCCGGCGCGCTGCTGGCAGCGAGTCCCTCGACGCCAAGCGCGCGCAGATAGGCGAGGTTCACCAGCAGGTAAGTCGCCGCGACGATCAGCACGCCGAAGATGAGCGCCCGCGGCAGCGTGCGGGCGGGATCGCGCAGCTCTTCGGCCACCGCGTTGGTTTGCTGCCATCCGCCGAACGAGAACAGTACAGGCACCAGCGCCGCGCCCATGGCCACAACGGTAGCCACCATGCCCTGCGGAGGGACCAGTGGGGCAGCGGTGACCGTCGGCACGGGCAGCGCGTTCGCCGGGGACATCGTCAGCGCCGCCACCACCAGAATCGCGATGGCAGCGAGTTTGAGCACCGTCAGCACGTTACCGGTGGTGGCACCGATGTTGACGCCCAGCACATTCAGCAGCGTGAGGATCACGATCAAGGCGATCGCGATGGCTCGCGCGCTCTCGGGCGTCCACCCCAGCAGCGCGGCCAGATAGCTGGCGCCGGTCATCGCCACGGCGGCGATCGCTCCGGTTGCCATGATCAGGAACAGCGCCCAGCCATACAAGAATGCCGGCAGCGTACCGAACGCCTCGCGCAGATACACATACGTGCCGCCCGCCTGCGGACGCCGGGCACCCAACTCGGCGTACACGAAGCCCCCGATGATCGCCACCACGGCACCGATGCCCCAGGCGGCGAGCGTGAGCGGCGCGGTCCCGACCCGCTGCGCCACCACCGAAGGGGACAGAAAGATGCCCGAGCCGATGATACCGCCAACGACCAACATCGTGCCCGAGAAGAGGCCAAGGCGGGCGGCGTAACCGACCGGTGGAGCCGGGTATTTATCCATGGCGCCAAAGTCGCCTGTGTACATTTCAAGCGCTACCAGCGATCCCTCTTCGACTTTCCAAACCATGACTCTGCGATATCGCGTCGGTTCCTTCGCGGCAGCGTGTCTGCTGGCGCTCGGGACCTCCGTCGGCCTCGCGTCGGCGCAGAAGGCACCGACGATTCCCTACGAAAAGCTCACGCTCCCCAATGGACTCGAGGTGATCCTGCACGTGGATCGCTCGGTACCCATCGTGGCCGTCGAGAATTTTTACAAGGTCGGCTCGGGCGACGAGAAGCGTGGTCGCACCGGCTTCGCGCACCTGTTCGAACACGTGATGTTCATGGGATCGCAGAACGTCCCCGTCGGCAAGTTCGACGAGTGGCTCGAGGCCGCCGGAGCCAGCAACAACGGGTCCACCAACTTCGACCGCACCAACTACTACGAGACTGGCCCGTCGAATGCGCTGCCCCTCATGCTGTGGCTCGACGCCGATCGCATGGGCTGGCTGCTGCCCACGATGGACAAGGACAAGCTCGACCTGCAGCGCGACGTTGTGAAGAACGAGCGCCGGCAAAGCACCGACAATGTCCCGTACGGACGCGCCTACGAAACGATTCTTCCGGTGATGTTTCCGTCGAATCATCCGTACTCGTGGCCGGTGATCGGGTCGCTGGCCGACTTGAGCGCCGCGTCGGTGACCGACGTGAGCGACTTCTTCCGTCAGTACTACGCGCCGAACAACGCCACCATCACCATTGCCGGCGACTTCAACGCCGACTCGGCGAAGACGTGGGTAGGCAAGTATTTCGGCAACATCCCGCGGAACGCGGAGATCGCACGTCCGACCGTCCCGGCGGTCGCACTCACGAAGGACACCGTGCTGATGATGGAAGACCGCGTGCAGCTGCCGCGCGCGTACTACGTATGGCACGGCGTGAAAGCATTCAGCCCCGATGACGCGGCGCTCGACGCGCTGACGGACATTATTGCCGGCGGCAAGAGCTCGCGCCTGTATCGCACGCTCGTGTACGAGAAGCAGATCGCGCAGGATGTGAACATGGGCAACAACTCGAACAAGCTCGATGGCATGATCATGCTGACGGCGACGGCCAAACCTGGCATCCATCCGCGCGAGCTCAACGCGGAGATCGCCAAGGTGATCGCCGACGTGGCCGATCGAGGCGTGACCGAACGTGAGTTGACGCGCGTGAAGAACGGCATGCGCGCCAGCACGATCGATCGCCTCTCGAGCGTACTCGGCAAGGCGACGCAACTCAGCTACTACAACTATTTTACGGGCACGCCCGACTACATGGCCAAAGACCTTGCGCGCTATGAATCGCTCACGCTCGCCGACATACAGCGCGTAGCGAAGCAGTACGTGCAGGGCCAGCCCAAGATCGTGCTCACCGTCGTGCCGGAAGGCAAGAAAGACCTCGCGTTGACGGCAGGAGAGCTCCGCTGATGCGCCGCACACTGATGGTGCTCGCGTCGCTGGCGTCGGCGCCAGCGCTCCTTCGCGCTCAGGCCACATCTGCGCAGCCGGCTTCCACGACGCCGCCAACGCTGACGGCCCCGAAGCCGCTCACACTACCCACCATCACCGAGCGTGTGCTGCCCAACGGGCTCAAGCTCGTGATCGTCGAGCAACACGAGATTCCAGTCGTCGATGCCTCGCTGGTCATCCGCACCGGTGCGGAGGCCGACCCCAAGGGCAAGGCCGGACTAGCCACGCTGACGGCGAACCTGCTTGACGAAGGCGCCGGTAGTCGTGACGCGCTTGGCCTTGCCGAGCAGATCGGATTCCTGGCGATTGGCCTTCGCACGGGCGCCGGATTCGAGCAGAGCACAATCTCGATGCACTCCACCACGGCCACGCTCGACAGCGCCATGGGGCTCATGGCCGACGTGGTCCTGCGCCCAACATTCGCCGAGAAGGAATTCCTCCGTCTCAAGAGCGAGCGTACGACGGGCCTGCTGCAAGAGCAGGATCGTGGACCGGCCATGGCCGACCGCGCATTTTCGGCGCTGGTGTACGGCGAGGCGCATCCCTACGGCCAAAGCACCATCGGGACCAAGGAAAGTACCGAGAGCCTCACCCGTGACGATGTGCTGGCGTACTGGAAAACATGGTACCGTCCGAACAACGCCACGCTGGTGATCGTGGGCGATCTGTCGGTGGCCGACGCGGAAGCACTGGCGCGTCGCGCCTTTGGGACGTGGACGCGGGGCACACTGCCTGCGCTCGCCGCGACGCCAACTCCCGCCACGGCGGGCGGCAAGGCGACTGCGATTTTTATCGTGGACAAACCCAACGCCGCACAGTCGAGCTTCCGCCTAGGTGGAATCGGTGTCGCGCGGAGCACGCCCGACTACTATCCGCTGATGGTCGTCAACACCGCCCTTGGCGGTTCGTTCACCTCGCGATTGAACAACACGCTGCGTGAGAAGAAAGGCTACACGTACGGCGCTGGGTCGGGATTCACGATGCGGAAGCAGGCCGGTCCATTCCGCGCGAGTGCCGAAGTCGTATCGGCCAAGACGGATTCCGCACTCATCGAGTTCATGCGCGAGCTGAAGGCGATTCGCGATCCCCTGCCCGCCGCGGAGCTGGCCAAGGCCAAACGCTACCTGCAGCTCGGATACGCCGAAAACTTCGAGTCCACCGGCGACATCGCGGCGCAGCTCTCGCAGCTCATTCCATACGGACTCCCGCTTACGACACTTGGCGCGTTCAATGCCGGCATCGGCTCGGTCACGGTGCAGTCGGCGCAGCGCGTGGCCAACACCTATCTCAACCCATCGAAGCTCACGATCGTCATCGCCGGCGATCGCGCATCGATCGAACCTGCGCTCAAAGCTACCGGCATCGCGCCGGTCGAAGTGCGCGACTCACGTGGCCGTCCAATCATTACCCCATGATGCCCCGTCTCCTGACCTCCGCCCTCGTGGCCGCGAGTGTGATCGCGGCCAGTGCGTGCCATCGGGCGCCGCCCCGTGCCATGCCCGCGCCGAACGCGGCGAACATGCTGGTGACCACAGCCTGGTTGGCCGAGCATCAGAACGATCGCGATCTGGTGATACTGCACGTGGGCAGCAAGGCGCAGTACGACAGTGGGCACATGGCGGGCGCGCGGCATACGGCGCTTGATGAAGTGGCGCTGCCCATGGTGCCCGGCGGGTTGAGCCTCCAGTTGGCCGGCGTGGAGCAGCTCACGGCGTGGGCCGTGCGCAACGGCATCGGCAACCGTACGCGCGTGATCGTGGTGCCGCACGATGGGGCGTTGCAATCGGCCACGCGTGTGTTCATCACGCTGGCGTATCTCGGAGCGATGGAGCGTATCTCGCTGCTCAACGGCGGTTATCAGGCCTGGAAGAGCGAGTCGCGCGCGGTGACGACCTCTGCGCCCGCCTTGGCGCCGGTGGTCACGTTCACGCCCAAGCTGCGCCCTGATATCATCGCCACCATCGCGCAGGTGGAGGCGGCCACGAAAGACAACACACGACACATTGTGGACGCGCGCCTGACGCGTTTCTACAATGGCGACGGCGGCGGGTATCCGCGCCCAGGGCACATACCGACGGCGGTGAACGTGCCGTTGTCGAGCGTGAGC
>JBBQAK010000436.1:0-3226 GCA_038316215.1 Gemmatimonadales bacterium
CACACCCAGCGTATAGCGCGCCACCGGGCCGTTCGCGCGGGTTTCCGTGAGCAGCGCGATGGTGGCCGCCGGTGAGTGCACGACCGCTACGGCAGCCACCAGCAATGAGAAGGCAATGACCTCGGCCGGCGGCGCGGTGGCCAACACCGGCAGCTGACTGCGCAGCAGCGCAATCGTGACCGCCACACCCACAAAACTGAGCAGCAGCTCGGCCGACATCAGTTTCAGAATGGCCACACCGCGCTCGCGAATCTCGGCGATCTGCAGTTCAGCGCCTGCGAGAAAGGCGATCAGCGCGATCGCCAGATTGCTCACCGGCGTGAGCTCTTCCAGCGCGGGACGCGACACGTAGCCAAGCGCGGGCGGCCCGAACAGCACACCGGCCAGCATGTAGCCCACGATCTTCGGAAGTCCGACCACCGTGACCAACTCACCCACGCTGTACGCGGCAAGAATCAGAAAGCCGAACAGCATCAGCGTCGGAACACCGGACGTGGCGCTACTGAGCATCAGTACGCCCTGCATGATCGCGTACAGCACGATGAGAATGATGAGACGACGCATCAGCGCTTCTCCTCATGGTCGTGCTCGCGCTCAGGCGATTCGCCGTCCGGTTCGCCCTTCCGCAACGCCGGAAAGCGATTCGCCATCGTTTCCGTGACCGACTCCATCACGGCGTCCGTCGTGGCCGACAGCGTCAAGGAGAGCTGTTCGAGCGGAACCAGCAGCGGATCGACCGCCGATCGCACAAAACGCGCGGCGAAGAACTCCGTGAACAGCACCGATACCGCCGCGCATGTAAAAACCAGATCGCCGTACAGAAGTCCCCGCCGCGAGTAGTCGAGCGCCAACACAAACGTGAGTCGGCCCTGTCCCATCAGGGCGCGACCCCAGTCAAGTCCCACGTCACCCTGTGCGCGATTGATCCACGTAACGATGCCCGTGCCCCAGAGCTTGGCGATCGTGCGTAGGACGACGTAGTGCATGATCACCAGCCACCACGCGACGTTCGATCCGGATGACCACGCCGCACCGGCCAGCATGAGCGATACGTAGTAGAGCGGCCGCTCGCCCGCGCGCAACACGTCACTCACCGGCGCCGGCTGACGCAGCGAATTCGCCAACACGATGCCCATCACAAACGCAGCGAGGGTCGGCGATAACTGCAGGTACGACGCCGCACCACTGGTGAGAATGACGGCGCCGCCAAGCGAGATGAAGAGACGATCCGGACTACGTTCGCTGCCGAGAAAGAGGTGAAAGAGAGCCCCGCCCACGACGCCGATACCCAGCGTCACGACCACCCATTCGGTGGTCGTGAGCGCGCGCATCATCAGCGGGACCTGCGTATGCGCAGCCGCAATCAGAATGCCGAAGGCGAAGATGCTCACGAAGGCGTCCATACCGTGCGCGACTTCGATCTGTCGCAACACGGGGGCCGCGCGCCGCGCGCCGACGCGTGCCGAGAGCCCGTAGGCTACATCCAGGCCCGCAGGAGTCGACGCCACGGCGATCGCTCCCAAGGTCAGCGCGGGCAGAGCCACACCGGCGTATGTCATTTGAAAGCTGTAGGCGAGCGCGCTGGTGGCACCGGCCGCCACCAACGCAAACGTCGTCAGGCTTTCCACCAACGAGAGTCGGTACGCCACCGACGGAATGCGCACCAACCTCGGGAGTCGCAGCGACGTCCCGGCCAAGATTCCCATCCAGCCAATCGCCAGCACCAAAATCGGCTCGAAGGCGGCCACGGCTGACGGCGGAAAGAGACCGGTCACCTGCGGCCCCAGCAACACGCCGAGCACCAGATACTCGGCGCCCGAAACAATCAGCAACCGCTTCGCCAACCACTCGTACAGCACATGCGTGGCCAGGAAGGCCAGCGCGGCAATCAGGATCAGGAGAAGCGGAGCGCTCAAAGAATCGTCCTGTGGCGTCGGTGGCGACTGTCCGCATTTGGAGACAGCATCCGCGTACTCAAACCAGAATAGACCGGCGGTATGCCAGAGACAAGGTAACTCAAGAGCCGCGCGGACAAGCACTTGCATCGAGTTCGACACGTTTCGCCGACACGGGTGCTCGCACCGACACCACGTGGCACCGCTGATGCTTTATACCGCGGTGACTACTGCTCTTGGGAGGAGCATATGACACTGCCTCGTTCGACCTCATCTCGTGTCCGCCGCTCGTTCGTCACCATGCCGGTGATCACCGGGCTCTTTGTCGCCGCAACGCAGGCTGGCGCTACGCCAGCCCCGCAGGGCGACCGTCCCAGCTCGGTGCTCGAGGCGGCCGCCGCTCGCGCGTCCGTGAACAACAGTGACCGCAACAGTGACCGCGATCGTGCTGATCGCGCGCTGTTCACGTGGACCGGCCGTGTGGATCGTGAAGTGTTGATCGTGGTGCGTGGACGTGACGTACGCACGCGCGGCTTCGATGCCTCACTGCCGAGCCGTGCGCGCGTAAACTCCGCGCTGCCTCGCACGAATGCCAACGTGGTTGTGCAAGTCAACGACGGACGTGGCGATGTCGACGTCATTGAACAGCCGTCGGCGCGCAACGGGTACCAGGCCGTGGTGCGGGTGCGCGACCCGCGCGCCGGTGCCGACAACTATCGCATCACCGCGTATGTGGACGACCGCTACGGTCGTGACGACGTCTATGATCGCCGCAATGACGATCGCCGTGACGACGATCGCCGTGACGACGATCGTGGCAATGATCGGGCCGACGATCGTGGCAACAACGGAAAGGGTGGTGGATGGGGACGTGGCGGCCGTCGTGATGGCGAGCCGTTCCCGGGCAACGGCCGTGGCAATGGCCGTGGCAACAACCCCAACCGCAACGGTGGTTACGACGATCGGGGTGGCAACAACCAGAACAGTGGTGCTGGCTCGCTGAACTGGAGTGGCCGCGTCGACGACGTGGTCGAGATCCAGATCTCCGGGCGTCGCGTGGACGCCATCACTCGCAGCGGTGTCCGCGTCAGCGACGTGAATTCGAACATCCGCGGGGGTGGACTGCCGAACCGCAACGTGAACCTGCGCATCGATCAGCGGTCAGGCCGCGGGAGCATCGCGGTCGTTCAGCAGCCCAGTTCGTGGAACGGGTACACCGCGATCATCCGGATCAACGATTCCCGCTCGGGCGCCGCGTACTACGACTTCACGGCGTACTGGGAGTAATCCGGCGGCACGAACCCTGACAACAAAGCGGGCGGCTCCCTCCA
>JBBQAK010000178.1:0-7936 GCA_038316215.1 Gemmatimonadales bacterium
GCACCCTACGCACCGATGCCATGGCGGTGGTGGGCCGGGGTTGGTCGCTGCGGGGATGGCGCGACGAACGGCTTGCCAGTGGACTCGAGGCCGGCGTGTCGGCGCTCACCGACCAACTCCGAGCGTCGTTATTGGGCGTCACCCGGAACGCCCCCGACTGGGATTCGGCCCAAGAGCGCGACGAACTCGTGGCCGCCGTGGCGGCCATGCAGCCACCGGCCACCAACGCGTCGCAAGCGCCGTTGCTGGAGCGGGCAGCGCGCCTAGTGCCGATTGCGGAGCAGATGGTAGCCGATCATCGCTCCGACGGCGCCACCCCGCACGCGGGCCGCGTCCATACGTTCGTGTCCGAATTGTCGCACCTGGTTCAGGAAGCCGGCGGTATTCGCACCTCCGCCCGTGACCATGCGCGGGTCCTCGTTGGCGCCGGCCTCGCCGCCGAAGCACGGGTGACGCCGATCTGGGCGCTGCTGCTGATGACGCCGGCCGCTCTGGTCGGATGGCTCACACATGCGCCGATCTTCTGGCTCGTGTGGCGCGTGGCCCACCGGTTTGCGAAAGCGCGCTCCGACGTGATCGCGCGGGCGTGTGTGCCGGGGCTGCAGGTGGTGGCGGCGTGGTATCTGCTCCTGGCGATCGCGGCCGCGGTCGCGACCGCGTCCTCGCTGGTGGCTTCCGGCAAGGCTACTTGGCTCATGCTCGTGCTGCTCCTGCTATTGATTACGCAGCTGCCCACGGCGGCGGATGTGGCCGTGGCTTGGCGTGATGGGTGGCGTGGGCGCGCCCTCGTGTGGCGGGTGCGGCGCTGGCCGGCCGCGCGCCGGGCCGAGATCGTGCGCGTGGCGGAGGCGCTTCGCGCAGAGTGGAAGTCCGGTTACTCTCACGAATGACCGTATTTGCACATCTTCTGCAGGCGCAGGCATGACTCTTATCTCGATCGGCAACGCGCGGGTGGATTTCGGCGCGTCTGAGATCTTTCGCGACATTTCGCTGACCGTCGGTTCCGGCGACCGTTGGGCCGTAGTGGGACGCAACGGCACCGGTAAAACCACACTCGTTCGCCTGATCACGGGTGACTTGCAGCCGACCAGCGGCTCGGTGGCGCGCATGCCCGGATTGCGCGTGGCGCTCATGGACCAGCACCGCCGCTTTCCCGACGGCATGACGTTGTGGGAGATCGTGGCCGATGCGTTCGGCGACCTACGTGTGCTCGAACAGTCGCTGGCCAAGCAGGCGGCGAATCTCGAGCACGATCACGGCGAAGAGGCGATGGAGAAATACGGCCGCGACCTCGAGCGCTTCGAGCGTGAGGGCGGCTATCAGATGTCGGCCAAGGTCGATGCCGTGCTGATGGGCGTGGGCTTCGACCCCGAAGCAGCCAAGGCGACGCATATCGGGACGCTCAGCGGCGGTGAACGCGGACGCGTGGCGTTGGCTCGCCAGCTGGCCACGCCCGCCGAAATTCTGTTGCTCGACGAACCCACGAACCACCTCGATCTGGAAACGACCGCGTGGCTCGAGCAGTACCTGCGCGACACCGATCGCACCGTGATCTGCATCAGCCATGACCGTGCGTTCCTCGCGGTCATGGCTAATCACGTGCTGCACTTTGAAGGAGGCACCGCGTTCTCGTACGAAGGCAGCTACGAGTCGTTCCTTATTCAGCGTGAAGAGCGACGACTCACGCAACAGCGTCAGTTTGACAAGCAGCAAACGAAGATCGCGTCGGAAACCGATTACATCGCGCGCAACCTGGCCGGTCAGAACACCAAGCAGGCCAAGGGACGCCGAAAGCTGTTGGCGCGTATGCCGCGCTTGTCGGCGCCGATCGGTGGCGATGGCGTGATGGCGTTGCGCTTATCGGCGGGCGATCGCAGCGGCGATCGCGTGATCGAAGCCGAGCACGTGACCGTGGCGGTGGAAACACCGAATGGTACGCGCGAACTGTTGCGCGACGTGAACGTGGTGCTCGAACGCAATGAAGTCGTCGCCCTCGTGGGCCCGAACGGCGCCGGCAAGAGCACGCTGATTAAAACGCTGGTCGAAGAGCATCCGGCGCACGCCGGTCGCGTGAAGATGGGTCCCAGCACCACGGTGGCGTACTACCGTCAGGATGTGGGTCACCTGCCGCTCGACAGCACGCTCTACGACGCAATCGCTAACGAACGGCCGCTCTGGGAACGTCGACAGGTGCAGGGTCACCTTGGCCGTTTCGGATACAGCGGCGACGAAGTGCAGCGCACCATCGGCACGTTGTCGGGTGGTGAGCGCGCGCGTGTGGCGTTGGCACTGCTCACGCTCAGCACGAATAATCTGCTCATTCTCGACGAGCCCACCAACCACCTCGACGTGGAAAGCATCGAAGCGCTGGAAGATGCGATCGAGGAGTACGAGGGCAGTTGCCTGATCGTGAGCCACGACCGTGCGGTGCTACGCGGACTGGCCACGCAGGTGTGGGAAGTAAAAGATCAGAAGCTGATCATCTTCCCCGGCAGCTTCGTGGAATGGGAAGCGCTGCGGGCCGAGAACAAGCTCAAGGCGGAGAAAGACGCGCGCGCGATTTCACAGCGCGAGTCCGAAAAGAACGCGAAGGTGCGTGATCGGGAACGCGAGCTGCAGCGGGAACGCGAGCGTGCTGACAAGGCCAAGGAACAAGCGTACGACAAGTCGCAGGGCAAGGGTCACGCCCACCATGGCAAGGCCGGTGCAAAGACGGCGGCGCCGGCGTCGAACGATGTGCGCAAGATGCAGCGCGCCGCCGACAAGGCACTCACCGATTCGGAGCTTCGGGTGTCGATGCTGGAAGCGAAGATCGCGGGCATCACTGAGGAGCTGGACGATTCCACGCTGTACGACACGCCGGCCGGGGTGCAGAAGGCCGCCGCGTTGGGCAAGGCGCTTGACGACAGCCGCGACGAGCTCGATGACGCGGTACACGATTGGACGGCGGCGGCCGAGCGTGTGCAGCAGCTGAAATCGTAACGGCAACGGCCAGAACACGGAGCACACCGAGTGCACGGAACCAACACAGATAAGCAAAAAACGCAGTCTGCTTATCCGTGTTGGTTCCGTGATTTCCGCGGCATCCGTGTTCTGGCAGTTAGCGATCGGGCGGTGCGTTGATCAGGTAGGGCTGCAACTTCGGTGGCACCCCTGCGTACCATGTGACATGCGAATCTTCTCGTTGGTGATTGCCGCTTTCCTGCTCGCGCCCGCCACCGTCGCCGCTCAGACGGATAGCCTCACACACACTGCGCCGCGTGCGCTCCGCGACTTGTTGGCGGATGCCAGCAAACGGAATACGCTGCCCCCGTCGCTCATCAGCTTCACGTCGCAGGTGGAGACGGAGATCTCGGTGTTGCTGCGCCGCGAAGAGGGGAATGAAGCGGTGGCTGCCGTGGAACAGGTGGCGAGTACGCTCAAGTGGAATCGCACCGGCTTCTACGATCAGCACATTGTCGGATACCGCGCGCAGCAAACGGGCGCGAATATCTCGATGCTGTCGGTGTTTCAGACGGGCTGGCTCAATCCCGTGTTGTACGGCAACCGGTTGCGTGTGCGCACGAGTCCCCGCCGCACCACGACCCCCGGCGGCGCCCGCGCCTCCACACGCGCCGACGGTGCGGATACGCTGCCGGCCATTCATCCATTAGCCGCCGACCGCGAGCAGTACTATCGCTACACGGGTGGCGACACCATCGTCACCGTGCGTGCCGGCGATCGCGTGATTCCGATCGCGCATGTGCGCGTGCAGCCGCGCACCGGCATCACGGGATCAGTCGTGCTGTTCGACGGCGAGATGGATCTGGATGCGTCGCGCGGTACGCTGGTTCGCTTGCGTGGATACTTCGTGCGTGCCAACGCACCGCGCCGTGGCTTGCTCGGTTCACTTGGCGATGCCGTCGCCTTTGTGGAATACGAAAACGGCGAACGCAACGGCGAGTTCTGGCTCCCGGCGAAGCAGCGCATCGAACTGCAGGCCACCTTTCCCGGTCTGGGTGACGGACGCGCCGTGATTCGTATCGTGTCGCGCTTCTCACAGATGGCGGTGAACGACACGGTGCTCGATGCGCGCACGATGGCGGCGGCCGACTCACTGCGCGCCATCTCGCGTCGCCGGCTGAGTTTCGCCGGTACTGACTCACTGAGTCGCTACGGCGCGTGGCAAGCGGACGTGGGCGCCCTCTCCGTTGGCATGCACTCCGACGATTTCAACGACATCGGCCCCGATCGCTGGCGCTCCACCGGCGCACCGCGCCTTGACTACACGGTGCCGCGTGCCAGTGACGCGTTCCACTTCAATCGGGTGGAAGGCGTGTACACGGGTACGGGCCTCAAGTGGTCGCTGCGCGATCTCGCCCCCGGGGTCATCGTGCGTGCGAATGCGGGATGGGCCTGGAACGAGGGCACTGCCCGCGGCCGACTCTCGGTGGAACGCAAGCGCGGCAACACCATGCTGGAAGTGCGCGGTGGACGCTCGCTCGATAACACGAATGATTTCCGCGTGCCGCTCGACTCGGGCAACACCATCGGCGCCCTCTTCGCCTCGCAGGACCCGTACGACTATGTCGATCGTCGAAGTGCGACGATCGCCGCCGTGCGCACGCTTGGTGCTCGGCGCGTGCTCTCTCGCGTGGAATTCGGTGTGGCCGACGATCGCTATCGTCCCGCGACGTACGTGCGCAGTCCGCTGGGTGGCGATGCGTATCGCGAGAATCGTCGTATCGACCAAGGCAGTTATCTGCGCAGCGCAGCACTGATCGAATGGCATCCCGACTTCAGCGCCGAATTCGCCAAGCCCGGTGTCGGTGCGCGACTCTCGTACGAGCGCGGCGATGGCACGTTGAACTGGCAGCGCGCGGAGGTGCGCGCCACCGCACGCAAACCGTTCGGTCCGTTCGTCGCACTGGCTCGCGGTGATGTGGGCACGGTGTTCGGCGCACGCATCCCCCCGCAGCAACTGTTCGAACTCGGCAAATTCCAGAATTTGCCGGGGTACGAAGACAAGGAGTTCGCCGGATCACGCGCGGCGGTGCTGCGCGCCTCGCTGCAGTACACGAGTCCGTTTTTCCGTCAGCCTATTCGTGCCGGACGCTTCTTTCTTCCTGCGTTGGCCCCAGGCCTGAGTGTGGGCGTGCAGAGCGGCTGGGCCGATGCTCCAACCAATGCCGCGCGTACGAGTATTGAACGACTTGGCGCGCCGATCGACCGTACGCTGCTGGCACTCTACGCGCCGGTGTCGCGACCCACCGACGGCATTCGCGCCTCGCTTACGGCTGGCTTGCGTTTGTTCTCGGGTGGCATGTTCGTCGGGGCCACGCGCAAGGTCGATCAGGCAGCGCCGTGGAAAGCACTCGTCACGTTTGGGCAGCAGTGGTAGCGGGGGAACACGCGATGCCGGTGGAACGCACTCCCGATCTGCACATCCGCCTCAAGCGGCACCCGGATGGCTCCGCGTCACTGACCTGTACGCGACGCGACGGATCGGTCACGTGGCAACGCCAGCACGGGCAGATGGGACTCGTGCTCCCGGCACACGATCTCACGCACTACGCCGTCGAAACCGCACTTGGCTTTGATTGCGGATTTTACGGCTTGCTGGCCGACGGGTGGGAAATCACCGACTTCGCCGCACCTTGGCCGCGGGGGCCGATCCCCGACGAGGCGCTGGTGGTGGAGTTGATCGTCGGCGTGTTCGACGCCGAGCGGCGTCAGGGTGAGGTGATGACCGCTGATGCCTTCGCCGCGCAGGCCGCGCAGTACCTCGCATCACGCGAGGCCGTAGGGAAGGCCATGCCGACGGGGCCGCGCGCGCTCACCGACGACGAACTCGTCCGCGTGCGCGAGACGCGCGCCGATCTGTTGGCGCGGTGGTACGCCGTGCCGGACGGTGAAGTCTTGGACCTCGAGTTTACGCGCTGAGTCGCGCGTGGGCACGGTGGGTCGCATACTTGATGGCGAGACCGTAACCGCCGATTTCGTGCTCTCTCCGTGATCGATCGTGCCGCATGCCGCATGCCGCAATGGGCGGCAGCGCGGCTCCATTTGCACAGCAACGCCTGAAACAGGGAGATTCCCATGCCGCATCGTGCCCGAGCATTCACTACGCTAATCGCCGCCGCATCGGTCGTGGCGTTCGCACCGAGTTCGGCCGCGGCGCAAGCGCCGAAGGATCCCGCCATGGCGGCGTTGTACGAAAATTGGCAGGGGCAGATCGGTTTCATCACGAAAGCCGCCGAGGAAATGACGGAGGCTGACTACGCGTACAAGCCGGTGGCGACCGTGCGCAGCTTCGGCGAACTGATCGGACATGTGGCTGGCACGCAGGATCTGATTTGCGCCGCCGTGCTGGGTGAGCAGCAGCCGGCTGAAGACGCCATCGAGAAGTCGGCCAAGACCAAGGCTGCGATTGTGGCCGCGCTCAAGGCATCGACCGTGCATTGCGTGAAGGCGTACAACATTCCGGCGGCATCGGCTTCGGCGTCGATCGATATGTTCGGCTCGAAGAACACCAAGTTCGGCGCCCTGACGCTCAACGCCGTGCACGATGGTGAGCACTACGGTAACATCGTGACGTACATGCGCATGAAGGGGATGGTACCGCCGTCCAGCAAACGCTGAGTTGCATTAGCTTACCCGCATGCGCACTCATCTCCTCGACTCGCGCCAGGGGTTCGCCGGCGACGATCTGATCTTCACGCTCAACGCGGCCGCCCAGAAACGGGCGGCTACGGGAGCGGCGGTTATCAACGCCACCGTCGGTGCCTTGCTCGACGACAACGGGAAGCTCGTCGTGTTCGAAAGCGTGATGGCGCTCTGGCGCGAACTCACGCCGATGGAGATCGCGCCGTACGCGCCGATCGCTGGTGATCCGGCCTTCCTGCTGGCGCTCACGCAGCGGCACTGGCCCACGCTCACGAGCCCCGGCGTGGCCGTCGCGACACCCGGCGGATCGGGCGCGCTCGCGCTTTCGCTGCGCAATTTCGTGGAGCGCGGTCAGGCCATTCTCACCGCCGCGCCGTTCTGGGGCCCGTACGCCACGATTACCGCCGAAGCGCAGGTGCGCCTGGAAACGGCGCCGTACCCCGCGCCCGGCGAAGCACTCGATATCGGCGCCTGGGAAGCC
Source organism: Gemmatimonadales bacterium (assembly GCA_038316215.1). GTDB lineage: Bacteria > Gemmatimonadota > Gemmatimonadetes > Gemmatimonadales > Gemmatimonadaceae > Gemmatimonas. The sequence continues at coordinate 7,127 of JBBQAK010000178.1, forward strand.
AAGGCCCGCGACTTGCTCGACGAGCAGGGTCGCTTACTCGTGTGGCTGAACGATCCCTGTCACAACCCCACGGGTCGTAGCCTGTCGCACGACGATCGTCGCACGCTGATCTCGGTGCTACGCGACATCGCGTCGCAGGGACCGGTCACGCTCTTGCTGGACTTCGCGTATCTCGACTACGCGCGCCATCCGGAAGCTGTGCGCGAGGCGCTCGACGATTACGCCGCGTTCGGCGCCGAACAGGGTGTGCTGGTGTGCGCGAGCTTGAGCTTGAGCAAGGCGTTCACGCTGTACGGTTCACGCGCCGGCGCCTTGGTGTTTCCGTGGAGCAGCGACGCCAAGCTCAAGGGCGCGCTGGTGTCGAGCTGCCGCGGCACGTGGAGCAACTGTGCCCGCGCTCCTATGAGCGTGTTACTGCGCATGACCAAGAGCGAGGCGGCGCAACAGGCGCTGGCGGCCGAGCATGCACACTGGCGCGCCGTACTCACGGAGCGCGTGGCGTCGCTCGATACCGCGCTCAAGGCCGAAGGACTCCCCGGTGCCGCGTGGGACGGCGGATTCTTCGTGATGCTGCCGGCGCCGCCCGATCCGTTCGCCGTGTGCGAGAAGTTGCAGGCGGCGGATGTGTTCGTGATTCCGATGCCCGAGGGGCTGCGGGTGGGGGTATGCGGGATGAAGGTGGCGGACACGGAGCGGTTCGCGAAGGCGTACGCGGCGAGTATCGGTTGAGCTCAAAAGATCGCGAACTGCCGGAACACGGATGACACCGATAAAAAAGAAACAACACGGATAAGCAACAGCGCGCAGTTT
>JBBQAK010000370.1:0-4114 GCA_038316215.1 Gemmatimonadales bacterium
TCTCCGCCGCCGGCGGTAGGCTACCGGTGTGGAGCGGTGACGGCCGCACGCTGTATTTCGTAAATACCAAAAGCGCATTCATCGGGTTGTCGTTCTCGGAAGGGCCAGATGGTAAGCCTGTGCTGGGTGCGGAGCGCACGATCTTCAATCGCGGGTACGTTCGCAGCTGGACGCTTTCGCCCGATGGTACCGACATGATTTTTCTCGACACGGCACGACTGCTCAAGCTGCTTGGGCTTGAAGTCGTGTTGAACCTACAGCCGGGCTCCTGATGCGCCGTGTTCAAAGAATGGTTCTTGTGCGCACGCTGACCGCGACGATGTGCTCTACAGCCGCGACTGGAAACGTCGCCGCGCAATCCAGCATCGCGCCGCCCGCGCGCTTCACCGATCCCGATCGCGTCACCAAGCTGCGCGCCGCGCTGCCGCAGGTGGACAGCGTGATGCGCGCCTTTGCCGCCAGCAACCGGGTGCCTGGTATCGCGTATGGTGTGATCGTCGACGGTAGACTACTTCATGTCGCCGCACTCGGATTGCGCGAGGTGCCAAGCAAGGCCGCGGTCGACACCAGCTCGGTGTTCCGTATAGCCTCCATGACGAAGAGCTTTACGGCACTCTCCATTCTGCAATTGCGTGACGCCGGCAAGCTCTCGCTCGACGATCCCGCCGAGCGGTATGTGCCGGAGCTCAAAGCGATGCGCTACGCCACGAGCGATGCGCCGCGCATTACGATCCGGCATCTGCTGTCGCATTCGGCGGGATTTCCGGAAGACAACCCGTGGGGCGACCAGCAGCTCGCTGCCACCGACGCGCAGCTGTCGGCCATGATCAGGTCGGGTATTCCGTTCTCGAATGCACCGGGTACCGTGTACGAGTACTCCAACTTCGGCTTCGCAATTCTCGGCCGCATCGTGCAAAACGTGAGTGGCCTGCCCTACGCGCGTTATATCCAGCAGCGCGTACTTCGACCGCTCGGCATGACCTCCACCACCATGCAAGCGCGCGACGTACCCGCCGACCGCTTGGCGCACGGCTATCGGCTGCAAGACGGCGCCTGGCTGGAGGAAGCGGCGTTGCCCGACGGTTCATTTGGCGCCATGGGCGGCATGCTCACCTCGAGTGCCGATCTGAGTCGCTGGGTGGCACTGATGCTCGACGCGTGGCCGGCGCGCGATGGCGCCGAGTCACCCGTACTCAAGCGGTCGTCGCTGCGTGAAATGCAGCAGATTGCGCGCTTCGGCGGCGCCACCGCCGCGCGCACCGCGGCCGGCGTGCTCTCGCTCACGGCGGGCGGCTATGCGTATGGACTTCGTTCGGCGTCGAACTGCCTGTTCGCGCATATTGTGTCGCACTCTGGCGGCCTGCCCGGCTTTGGCTCACAGATGCGCTGGCTCCCTGAATACGGCGTGGGCATCGTGGCCCTTGGCAATCTCACGTACACCGGTTGGACGGGTGTGATCGACCAGTCGTTTGAAATTCTCGCCAAGAGCGGCGGCCTGAAATCGCGCGAGCCACAACCGGCGCCGGTGCTACTCGCGATGCAGGAGCAGGTTACACGCTTGGTGCAGGAGTGGAAGCAACCGCTGGCCGACAGCATTTCCGCCATGAATCTGTTTCTCGACGAGTCGGGCCCGCGTCGCGCCGCCGCGATCGAGCAGATGTCGAACGCGGTGGGTGGTAATTGTAAGGCGGTCGGTCAGCTCTGGGCCGAGAATGCGCTGCGCGGTGTGTGGCGTATGCAGTGCGCGAACGGTGCGCTAAGCGTGGGGATTACACTGGCGCCGACAGAACCGGCGCGCGTGCAGCAGCTCACGGTGGTGCCGATGCGAGCGGACGCAGCGCTCGGGCCGGCGCCGTTGTGCCGGCCGTGAGGTGTCGTGCGTCGGCTGACGTCGCGTGGGCCGTTAGGCCGACAGCTTGACGCGAACGTCGCGTTGAAAAGCGGCCGATCTGCGCGCACGATGGTGTCCGCGAGCACGCCACCCCCGCACTCCCTACTGCGCCGTGACCATGCGCGCCGCTCTCACCCGATGTCTTCGCCACGCCTCCCACACGTTGGCCACCAGCAGCCCAGCGAGTAAGAAGTACACCGCCCCAACGAGCTGGAACACCAAGTACGACACCACCGACGTGATCACACCGAACACGATCTGATCGCGCGCCTTGGGCGGTGAGGTGGGTGGATCCGTCACCATGAAGAATGCAAAAAAGAGCGCCGCGTGTAGATCCGGCTCTCGATACAGCTCCGCCACGCGAGCCGGCTCGCCAATGAACGCCGTGAGCGTGAACAACAAAAAGTGCACGCCAAGAAACGTCAGTACCGCCGGCATCTTGTTCACGCGATCCGTGATGAACACTCCCGTCACGAACAATGCGACCAGCGCCATGATCGGCAGCTCGGGGAGCGCGCCCCACCAGCTCTGGCCCGTGTCGAAGGCGAAGTAACTGACCACCAGCGCCAGCGCCGCCGGGTTGAACACATTCGCCGAACGGCCGCGCACCACGTACTTGCTGAGCACCCCGATGGCCGCGGTCATCGCCGCAATCTTCCAGGAGCCGAACGGGCTGAGCACCATCGCCACCAACAACCCGGTGAGCAGCGCACCACTTGGGAACGACCACGCCTTGTCGCGATAGCGCAGAATGGGCGCATCAACCAGCATCGCCGCGATGGCCGCGGCGGCGACGCCCGGCGCCACCACCGCGAAGCCGCTCACCGTAGCCGCCAACGGGATCAGCACCGCGAGGGCGATCACCAGCAAACCCTTTGGGGTTTTGAAGAACTTCGTGAGTGATGTGAATGAGATCGGCGACAGCGTCGCGATAACGTCAGCCATCGATCCAATCCGGCGTAGTGTGGCGAACCAGTTGCGCATCTACGAGACAGGCGCGCAACTCATGATATTCAAGCAGGGCGACCCCCTCGTCGCACCCCAGCACGAACGCGGCCGTGCCGAGTGCGTCGGCGACCATCGCGGTCGGCGCGATCACTGACACGCTGATTACGTGGCGTGGTGAACAGCCGGTCGCGGGGTCGAGCAGATGGTGCTCGCTCGTGCTGTCGTCGACACTGCGGTCAGACACGCGACGCTCATAGTCTCCCGACGTACACAGCGCGGCGTCGGTGAGTGACACGCGCGTGAGCAGCGCCTGCGGGTCGCGCGGATGACGGATGCCCACGCTCCACGGCAGATCATCGCCGTTGTGCCCAGCGAAATACAGGTCGCCGCCCGCGTCGATCACGAAATTCGCCAGCGGGCGCAACTCCTGTACCGCCATGTCGATCGCGAGCCCCTTGGCGACGGCGCCGAGATCGAGCAAGAGCGCGCGTTCCAACCGAATGGTGCGTGCCAACTCGTTCAAGACCACATCACGAAACGACACCGCACGGTCGGTTTCAACGCCCGCCGACGCGACGGTGCCGTCACGATAATCACGATTGAACCCGCGGGCTTCCATCCGCGCACCGACCGTGGGATCGAACGCCCCGTGCGTTTCCTCGGCCACCGCCATCGCGAAGCGCACCGCTTCAAACAGCATCGGCGACACGACGACATCCACTGCGGGTGTCGCACAGAGACGCCGTAACTCGCTGCTGGCGTCGAAGCGTGAACAGACCGACTCCACACGATCGAACCAGGCGAACGCACGCTCGATAGCGAGATCGCGGGCGCGTCGTGCGCGCTGGCTGCGATCGTGTCCAACCACCTCGATGGTCACGACGGTGCCCATGCGCGGGCGCGACGAGATCGGTGTGCTCACAGATAGTCCATCGAGCGCGGCGCGACTCACTTCGCCTGCGCGAGCGCCTGCGTGACCGCGTAGTAGAACGCATCGGAGCTCACCGTGGCACCCGACACGTAGTCGACTTCGGCCGACTGACGCGCCACGACCTGCGGCACGAGCACCGCGATCCAGGAACACGAGTAGCGTGTGAGACACTGCGAAATCACCGTATTCGTGATGCGTCCGTCGCGAATCTCGACCATCGCTTCGATGTCGCCATGTCGCGACGTGCCACGGCCGAGATACACACCGTCTTTATACGACGTTTTTCCCGCTGGCTTCGCGGCCGGAGCGCGTACGGCGGCGGGGGAATCGGGAGCGGCCACGGT
>JBBQAK010000042.1:0-14836 GCA_038316215.1 Gemmatimonadales bacterium
GATATCAACGAGGAAGCTCACCGAGAGCTTCTTGTAGCGGATCGTGTTGGTGAGGCCGATAGTGAAATCGGGCTGACGATCATAACCGGCGTTGATGAACGACGTGGAGCGGAGTGGGAGGCCGGTCGTCGGGTCGATGAGAAGCTTCTTCGAGCCCGGGATGGTGTCCCGCAAGTAAAACAGGCCCGTGAGGGATCGCGTGGAGAGTCCCGGAGCGACGCCGTTGCGAACGTTGCCGTAGAGCCACGTATCGGACACGTACGATTCGGGAAGAGCGTTCGGCAGGGCGAGGACCTTGCCGCGCGCGCGCTCGACGTTGGCGATGAAGTCCCACGTCGCGTTACGCGTCATCACCGGCGTGCCACGGAGCGTGACTTCCAGACCGGTGTTGCGGGTGGACGCTCCGTTCAGGTTGAACAGAATGAAGCCGGTCGCGTAACTGCCGCGAATGTCGTTCACGATCTGGTCGGTGGTTTCCTTGCGATAGGTCGTCACGTCGAGGCCGAGACGGTCGTTAAAGAATCCCAGCTCGGTGCCGATTTCGTACGAACTCGCAAACTCCGGGCGCAGGTCGAGGTTCGGACCCGTGAAGCCGTAGCCGTAGCCGCCGTTGGATGTCGTCTTGAACTCGAGCGCCGGACGATAGGCGTACGGGCGTGCGTCCTTACCCACTTCGGCATAGCTGGCGCGGAGCTTGCCGCTCATGTAGCGGCCGATCGACGGGATGGCGTCCGAAAAGATGAAGCTCGTTTGGATCGACGGGTAAAAGAACGAGTTGCGTTCGACCGGGATGGTGGACGTCCAGTCGTTACGGCCAGTCACGGTGACAAATAGGTAGTCGTCGTAGTTGGCCGTGGCGCTGCCGAAGAGGCTCATCAAGCGACGCTGGTTCTTGTTCGTTCGCGTGGTACGGACGTTCGTGTTGTTGACGGACACGAAGTTCGGATCGAGAAAATCACGACCGAGCAGTCCACTCACTTCCGACCGGAACTCCGAGATCTGATTGCCGACGAGTCCGTTGATCGAGAATTTGTCGGTGAGCTGCAGGCGATTGATGTTGAACAGCGTCTGTGCATTCAGGTTGCGCGTGACGTCTGTCGCGACATCAAGAATACCGTTGTTGTTGTTGGCCACGCCGGCACTCTCGGGGTGACGCAGAATCAGGTTCTCGTTGGTGTAGCCGTCGGACCCGATGTTGGTCTTGAGGTAGCCCCACTTGAACGGCGTGATCGTAAGACCAAGGTTGGCGATCAGGCGGCCGTTGCGGGAATTCACCCGATTCTTGTTGACGCTGAAGTATGGGTTGTCGGTTTCCGAGTTCGTCGCGAGCGCCGTAATGCGGCGCCGGCTGCCGGCGGGGGTGAGATAGTCGCTCGCCTTGTCGGTCTGCGGCCAGAGCAGCAGGCCGATGAGCGGGCCGTTGTCACCCTTGAGCGCCTGGTCGTTGTCCGCTTGCGCGTACTGCATCGACAAGTCGGTCTTGAGCCACTTCGTGACGACGGCGCCGCCTGATCCCGTGAGATTGATACGGGTGTAGTCGGAGTTCGGGATCACGCTGCCCTGCGCGTTGTAGCCGAGGCCGACGCGATAGTTGACCTTCGCATCGGGCGACGCGCCGCTGAACGTGAGGTTGTGCTGCTGCGACACCGCCGATTGGAAGAAGCCGTCGATGTTGTCGTAGAACTGCGTGCCGGACGGGTACGGCTGTCCGAAGTAGGAGAAGGAGCCGAGCACACTACCGGCGATCGACGTGGGTCCGTACGTCCGCTGTGTTTCCGGACGGGCGCGCGTCTGATCGACACGGACGCGGTTGCTGTATTCGAAACCACCGACGCCCGGCTTACCGCGCTTGGTGGTGATGACGATGGCGCCGTTCGCGGCGTCAATGCCGTAAAGGGCCGCGGCTTCCGGGCCCTTGAGCACGACCATGCTCTCGATGTCTTCGGGATTGATGTCGGCGGCGCGGTTCGTGAAGTCGATACCGCGATTGTTGAACGCCGTGAGAGAACCTGGGGCATCCGAGGCCAGCGCGCTCGAGTTGAGCGTCTTATTGTCCATCGGTAGGCCGTCGATGATCATGAGCGGCTGGTTGCTGCCGCTGATCGAGCTGACACCACGAATGGTGATCGACGACGACGCGCCGGGAACGCCCGACGTGCTCGTGACTTCAACGCCGGCGACGCGACCCTGCAGGCCGTTGATGAAGTTTTCGCGACCGGTGGCAGCGACATCCGCGCCCGACACCGTCTGCTGTGAGGTGCCGAGGTTCCGCTGCGTCGTGGTTTGGCCAAGGGCCGTGACGACGACGGCATCGAGGTTCGCGGCGGCCTTCGTCAGCTGAACGCTCATCACGTCGGCGGTGCCGACGGTGCGTTCCTGCGGCAAGTAGCCGATCAGGCGGTATTGCAGCACCTGTCCGACATCCGCCCGGATCGAGTAATCGCCGCTGTTGTTGGTCTGAACGACGGTCGGCGTGCCCTTCACGACGACAGAGACGCCGGAGAGCGGAACGCCGACATCGCGGGTCACTTTACCCGTCACGGTCTTCGTTTGGGCGAACGCCTGGGACGCGCAGAGGAGCGTCCCCATGAACACCGTGAGTATTCGTTGCTTCATCATGAAGGGTGCCGGGTGGTGGGGATCAGCGAGTCGGGCGTGGCACGTCCGCGGAATGGCATAGGCGCTGATGTCACTCAGTATTTATACGGAAGTCCTAGGTTATCCCCGCACTACATCGCTGTCAAACCGGGACCGTGACACTAAATAGTTGTGGCGATACGCCTTGGTGGTGAGGGATGTGCCCGTGCGCTCTTACCCAGGCCAGTAGCGAACGCGTAGCATTGGCGAGGTTTCGTCTCCAACTCTGTCCCGACGCCCATGCTCAGTCGACGCGTGCCCTTGCCAACGGTGGCCGCCTGTCTCTCGGCCGTCACGATGCTGGCCACTCAGCCGCTACGCGCGCAGCCTGTCACGAGTGAGACGGCAGCGCGCCCGCCGTGGGACGTCACCGCCGCGCGCGGCACGACCCGCGACGTCGACTTCACGACCACCGAGGGAACGTGGATGTCGGCCGATCTGTCCCACGACGGGAGCTGGATCGTGTTCGACCTGCTGGGCCACGTGTATCGCATGCCGAGCAGCGGTGGCACGGCCACGGCGCTCACGCAGAACAGCGGCGTGGCGCTGAACTTTCAGCCGCGCATTTCCCCCGACGGTAAGACGATCGCGTTTATCAGCGACCGCCGCGGCCAGTACAATCTCTGGGTGATGAACGCCGACGGGAGCAATCCGCGCCCGGTCTTTTCCGACCTCAACGCCACCGCGTTCGAGCCGGCCTGGACCCCCGATGGCCGGTTCATCGTGGTTCGTAAGGGTGGTCGCGGGGGTGGCGAAGGGGTGGCGCCCGCTGGCGGTTTGTGGATGTACCACAAGGATGGGGGGAGTGGTGTGCCGTTGGTGGCCGCCGGCGCCGCCGGCGTGAACGGAGCGCCGGCCTGGCCGTCGGTGTCCTCCGATGGGAAGTACCTGTTTTATCAGGTGTCGATGCCGGTGGAGCCGCGTGAACCGCTCGGGGGGTCGCTCCAACTGCGGCGGTTCACCTTCGCCGACGGCGAAACGCTCGACATCACCAACGGTGAGAGCGGCAGCGCCGCCGCATCGCGCTTCTCGAGCGGCGGTGGGGCCGCCCCCGAAATCTCTCCTGATGGTCGCTTCCTCGCCTTTGCGCGGCAGATCCCCGACGGCACCCTGGAGTTCAAGGGGCATCTCTTTGGTCCACGTACGGCGCTCTGGTTGCGCGATCTCAAGACCGGCGCTGAGCGGCTGCTCATGGATCCCATCGACCCCATGGTCGCCAGCGGTTCGAAGACCCTGGGCATCTTGCCCCGCTATAAGTGGGCGTCCGACGGGAAGTCGATCTTGATCACGCAGGGTGGCCACCTCCGTCGCATCGATGTCGCTACGCGCGCCGTTGCCACGATCCCTTTTACGGCAACGGTGCATCGCACGCTGTCGCAGATGGCGCGGAAAGAATTCCGTATTACCGACGACGCGGTACAGGCGAAGTTTTTTCGATGGCCGTCGTCGAGTCCCGACGGACGAGTCATCGCCTTTCAGGCACTCGGTCGTATTCATGTGCAGGATGGACCAACGGGTGCGCCGCGTCGCGTGACGCCGGCGACTTTCGGCCCGTTGGAGTTCGCCCCGTCGTGGAGTCCCGACGGTCGCTCGATCGCGTTCGTGACGTGGGATGATTCGTCGCGCGGCCACGTATGGACGGTGCCCGCGGCGGGCGGTGCGCCCAAGCGATTGTCGCGCGATCCCGGTGACTACACCGATCCCACCTGGACCGCCGATTCGCGCAGCGTGATCGTGGCGCGTGGGGAAGGCGCCACGGCACGTGGGCGCACCATGACGCACAACGTGTGGTACGACGTCACGCGGTTCGATGCGATGGCACCGCCGGCCGGCGACACGGGCCGCGCGATCGCGCTGATCAACCGGCCATCGGGTGTATCGGTCGGCGGCGAAGCACGACGTCAGCTTCCGCGACCGTCCGTGGGTCCCGATGGTCGCGTGTTCTGGCCGGAGCAGCGCGCCGGCGGCAACGGCCGTGCCAGCGGGACCACGCTGCGCTCCGTGAAGCTCGACGGCAGCGATCTACAGGATCATCTCACCTTCCCGAACGCCGACGAAATCCTGCCGTCGCCCAACGGCAGCTACGTGGCGTTTCAGGAAGGGGACAACGTGTATCTCACGCCGATGGTATGGGGTGGGGTTGGCAGCGCGGTGCCACGCGTGGAGAAGCGCCGTGGACAGCTGCCCGTTACGCAACTCACGCGCGACGGCGGCCTCTTTCCGCGTTGGCGCGACAGCCTCACGCTCGAGTACTCCAACGGCGCCGCCTATTATGTGCATCATGTCGGCACCGGTCGGACCGACACGCTCACGCTCAAGCTGTCGGCCCCGCGCGCCGTGCCCACCGGCACGATCGCGATTACGAATGCGCGCATTATCACGCTGAACAAACGCGCGGTGATCGAGTCCGGTACGATCCTCGTGACGGGAAGCCGCATCGCGTGCGTGGGGACGTGCAGCACGGCGGGCGTCGATCGGGTGATTGATGCGTCCGGAAAGACGATCATTCCCGGATTGGTCGACATGCATTCGCACCACTACCGCGAGTGGCGTGGGATGCGTCCGCGGCACGACTTCGAGCAAGCGATCTACCTCGCGTACGGTGTGACGACGACGATGGACGTCTCGATGTACAGCCAGAACATGTTTCCGACCGCCGAACTGATCGAAGTGGGTGAGATCATCGGACCGCGCGGCTTCAGCACGGGTGACAACATCACGGCCGGTGATGCGGCGCGTGCAAACGAAATCAATAGTCCTCGCGACGCGCTGGCGATGGTGACCAAGATGGCGGGGTGGGGCGCCACCGCGATCAAACAGTACGCACAGCCGCGTCGTGATCAACGGCAGTGGACCGCCGAAGCCGCGCGCACGGTCGGAACGAATCTAACGTCCGAAGGCGGATTCTTTTTCGAAAACCTTGGCTTCATCATGGATGGCCAGACCGGGTGGGAGCACGCCTTCAGCGAAGTCCCTATGTACGGCGATGGCGCCAAGTTCTTCGGCAAAGCGGGCGCCACGTATTCCCCCACGCTGGTCGTGGCGGGGCCGGGTGCGTGGAGTATCGAGTACTGGTTTCAGGAGTCGGACGTCTGGAAGGATCCGAAACAGCGTAAGTGGTTCCCCTGGCGCGCGTTGGTACCCGACACGCGCGTGCGCATGCTGCGCCCGGCTACCGACTATTCCTATCCGCTGATCGCGCAGTCGATGGCGGATATCATCGCCGAGGGCGGCTGGGGCGCGTTGGGCAGTCATGGCGAGCATCACGGGCTCGCACCGCACTGGGAGCTCTGGATGGGGGCGTCCGCGCTCGGTAATCACGGCGCTCTCGAGGTGGCCTCGCTGCACGGCGCGCGCTTTCTCGGTGCCGACAAGGACATCGGGAGTATTGAAGTCGGGAAACTGGCGGATCTGGTCATTCTCAACGGCAACCCCCTGGAGAACATCCGCGCCACCGCCGATGCGAAGTTCGTGATGAAGGGCGGCACGCTGTACGACGCGATGTCGCTCGATCAGCTCTGGCCCCGGACCGTACCGTTCGGACCGACCTACTGGGTCAACGACGACATGTTGCAAAACAACACGAAGCGGGCGGATGTCTTCGATCGTGACAAACGACCATAGTTGTCGGGATTACACCTGCCTCACGTCAGCGGGCGGGCCGGTAGGCGCGTATTACGGGCACGGGGACTATCGCCGAGTTTGCTCTCCCTGCGATAGTTCTGGTGTACTGGCGCGCCGCTGCTGCGCCTTCCTGCCCTCGTTCATAGGTCACGTCCTGCATGGCTGAGTTGCTCCAGTCCCGCACGTTGGAGGTCCCCCGTTCGGAGTGGACCGCGATCGTTTCCAAGTATGCCGGCGCCGATGTGCGCCCTGCACTCTGGCAAGTGGTGAATACGCTCGTGCCGCTCGGCGCGCTGCTGTGGGCGATGTACTACTTCCTCGACTCGGCGCCGTGGGTCACGGCGCTGTTGGTGCTTCCCGGCGCAGGCTTGCTGGTGCGCACCTTCATCATCATGCACGACTGCGCACATTCGTCGTTCCTGCCGTGGCCAAAAGTCAACGATGCGCTGGGCTTTGTGACGGGCGTGTTGACGTTGACGCCGTTCGCGCAGTGGCGCCGCGATCATGCGCTGCATCATGCGTCGTCCGGTGATCTCGATCGTCGCGGCCATGGGGATGTGCCGACCATCACGGTAAAGGAATACCTCGAGCGTAATGCGCGTGGCCGGCTGATCTACCGGCTCATTCGTCATCCGTTGTCGCTGATGCTGGTGGGTCCGTTGCATCTCATGCTGAACCAGCGGTTCCGTGGTCGCAGCAAGGCCACGAAGACCAAGCAGCTGTACAGTGTGTGGTACACGAATCTCGCGATCATCGCGGCGATCACGGCGTCGATCCTGTTGTGGGGACCGCGCGCGTTTCTGCTCGTATATCTGCCGTGCATGTACGTGGCCGCCGCCGCCGGTATCTGGCTGTTTTACGTGCAGCACCAGTTCGAAGATGCGTATTGGGAAACGCACGACGAATGGGACTACGCCACGGCCGCGATCACGGGCAGCTCGCACCTGCGTTTGAATCCGATCCTGCAGTGGTTTACGGGCAGCATCGGTTTGCACCACGTGCACCACATCGGCCCGAAGATTCCGAACTTCCGCCTGCAGGAAGCGCACGACGACAATCCGATCTTCGAGAGCGCGCCCACGATGACGATCCGCATGGGTGTGAAGGCGCTGCGTCTGGCGCTGTACGATGAGGAAACGAAGCGGCTGGTGCGCTTCCGTGACGTACGGGCCGCGTAGCACGCTATGCACACCGACACCGGAGTGATGGAGTGAAAGCGCTCCGTGTGTTCGCGCTTCTCCTAGCCGTGGCGGCCATCATGATGCTGGCGCTGTCGGGCCTTGGTGCGCGGTTCGACGTGTGGCACTACCGCACCGGCCTCTCGATGCTCCGCTACTCGGCGTATGTTGGCATTGCCGCCTGCGTGGCGTGCATCGTGGCGTTGCTGGTCGCACGGCCACTCGGCGGGAGCCGGGTGGCGTTGGTCGTCGGCCTGCTCCTCTCGGGTCTGGCCGTCGGTGTACCGTACCGCTTCTCGCAAACGGCGAAGCGAGTGCCGCCGATCCATGACATCACGACGGATATGGCAGATCCGCCAGCCTTCGTGGCCATCCTACCGCTGCGTGCCTCGGCGACGAACGCGGCCGTGTATGCCGGCGACAGCGTCGCCGCGCTGCAGCGGGCGGCGTATCCCGAGGTGCAGCCGCTGATGCTCCCGGTGCCGCCGCTGGCTGCATTTGATCGCGCCGTCGCCGCCGCGAAGGCCATGGGTTGGGAGATCGTGGCGGGCGATTCACCGAGCGGACGTTTGGAGGCCACGGCCACCACGACCTGGTTCGGGTTCAAGGACGACGTCGTCGTGCGTATTCGCTCGGCAAACGGCGGGTCTCGAGTCGATGTGCGATCGGTGTCGCGTGTTGGTCGGAGCGACGTTGGTGCGAACGCCGCGCGGATTGTGCGGTACCTCGACGAGCTCTCGCGTCAGCGCTGACGCGAGAGACCGGCCGGATCGACGGTGATCGTGCCGTAGCGTGCGATGAAGTGCAGGTGTGGCCCCGTCACACGCCCCGTGGCACCGACGCGGCCAATCGTGTCGCCACGCGCGACGGTGTCTCCAACGGCAACCAGCTGTTTGCTGAGATGCAGATACGCCGTCACCAGTCCATCGCCGTGATCGAGATAGACCACGTTGCCGCCGAGCGTGAACGCGTCGACGATGCGTACGATGCCGCGGTTGGCGGCGAGCACCGGAGCGCCGACGGCACCGGCGTAATCGGTGCCCATGTGACGACTGGTGACAGCACCGTTGAAGGTGCGTCCGCCGCCGAACGGACTCGTAATGCGCGACGTGCGCGGTTCCAGAAACGGTGACGACCACTGGCGCGGCGTGTCATGCGCGTTCCGCGACACCGCTGCGGCGCGCGCGGCTTCGAGGCGCATGCGCCTGGCCGTGATGGCATTGGGTGGTGCGCCGAAGCGCGGCGCAACGCGCAACCGTTCGAGCGGATAGGTGGCGACGGTGGTGGGAATACGAACGCTCGCTACCGCATCGCCGCTGCATGGCCACGCCATCGTCACGCCCGTCGTGGAATCGATCGGTACCGCTGCGATCGCGAAGGCGGAGTCGCCGGTCACGCGAAAGTGCAGTGGCTCACCAGCGACCGTGGCCGCGAGAGTGGTGGCGACTGCGCGCGCGGTCGTGGCCACGCGAAACAGCGAGCCGGCCGTTGGCGATACCGGCTCCCACGTGAAGTTGGACGGCGCTGCACAGTCGGTCGTCGGCACACGCGGGACGGTGCCGATCGGGAGCACGAGTCCGAGGGATAGCACCGCGAGGTGCAGGGGTGCGGTCATGGTCATGACGCGTCTCCGGCAGAGATGACGGCGCGGGCGGCCCTTCTCCCCGACGCCACGGCCCCATTGAGATAGCCTCCACCGATGTCACAGGTTTCCGTTCCCGCCCAGAACAGCCGGCCGTTCCACGCGTCGCCGGCACGGGCATCGTCGAAGCACGCGTGACCGTACTCTGGGTGTACACGGGGAGGGATCTCATCGTTTGGTCCACAGCTGAGCGGGTCGCGCGTCCAGTCGTACTCCGCGTAGTCGGTGGCGCGGAGGGCCTCGGCACCGAACAGCCGCGCGAGCTGCGTCAGCACCGCGGCGCGGCGCGTCTCGACGCTCGCATCGCGAAAGGCTCGAGCCGCCGGGTGTGTCCCCGGCGCCGCGAAGCCCATGAGTGCGTAGCCGGCCGGCGCGCCAGCGTCTGGCGGCATGCAGGCATCGTGAATCTCCTGCAGCGGACCGCCCCAGCTCACGGCATACCCGGAGCGACCCGAGTCACGCCAGAACGGCGTGTCGTAGGTCGCCACGCATTTCATGGCGTGCCCCATCCAGGTGACCGTGTCGGCGAGCCGTCTGCGCACCGTGTTTGAGAGGGGCGGGTCGAAGGCGATATCGCGATCGACGACGCGCGGCGGCGCTGCGACGACGACGTGACGCGCCGTGCAGCGGAATCCATCGCCGTCGAGGATCACCCCGTCAGGATGCAACTCGAGCGCGCGCACCGCGGCGTCGACCTGCACCGTGAGCGGCTGTGGGGCGGCCTGTGAAGCGGCGTACAGCGCATCGGTGAGTGCCGCCATGCCGCCCTTCACGCGAAACGAGGGCGGCGACTGTGCACTGGCATCGAAGGACTCCGGTGGCCGACCGTCTCCTGCATCGTACATCGCCAGCCCGTCGCGGTGCTGCTCGAACAGCTCGAGCCCGAAGTGCGCAACCAGTGCGCGAATGTCGCGCTGGTGTGGCCAGAACCACGCCGGACCAAGGTCGAGCCATGGAATGCCCGCTAATGGTGCCGCTGGCGCAGTCACCACGCGGCCACCAAGCCGCGATCGGGCCTCGAAGAGGGTCACGTGCTGTCCCGCCGCCGCAAGCTGCCAAGCGGCCGTCAGACCAGCGACGCCGCCACCAATCACGGCGACGTCGGTATCGCGTGTCAGCGCACGCCCTTCGCGATGCGAGTCGCCTGCTCAATGTCGGCAGCGTGCATCTCATACTCCGGAAGCTTCTTTTGCAGTTCCGCGTCGCGCGACGCGAGGAAGGTGGCCCAGGTCTTCTTCGCACTGGCGTTGTTGCCTTGCAGCGTCGCCGTGCGTGCCGAGAGGGAAAGGCCAAGCAGATGCGTGGGCGATTGCCGTAGGATGCTGTCGGCCTGCGCGGCAGCGATATCGAAGTTCTTCGTTTCCGAGGCGACACGGCCGTAGTCGTACCGCGCGTCCGTATCCATGTCGGAGCCGAGGGCCTCGAAGCTGGCCAGCGCCATCGGCGCGAAGAAATCGGCACTGTCCGGCTTGCCCTCTTCGACGTAGCGCATGATGCGGTCGTACAGACGACCGGCACGTTCGCGCGGCGACATCGTCGACAGGTCGGGGGGGCGGCCGGTCGATGCGGCACCGCCGCCGCCCGCCGCGAAGGGGGCCATTTCCGCGGGCAGGCTAGCGGTGGCCGACGCCGTCAACTCGGCGCTACCCGACGGTGGCTGGTCGCTGAACGCGAAATAGCCAACGACGGCGGCGAGTATCGTTGCGGCGGCGATCCATGGGGCGTACGTGGTGGCACGTGACCCGTTCGCTGGCGTCCCCGCGGCCGGCGCGCGCGGTGCTGCCGTTCGCGATGCCGCCGCGCCTGCCCCTGCGACCGCCGCAACCGCCGCGCCGCACTCGTTGCAAAACCGTGCACCGCTCACGAGTCGCTTGCCGCAGGAGCGACAAGTCGGAGCGGCAAGCGAGGTGCCCCAGTCGCTGCAGAACTTTCCCGTGGCGCGCGCGCCGCACGACGGACAGGGGGTGGAGGCAGAAGTCGACTCGGTCATGTGTGAAAAGTGTCTCGGCACGGCGACGTTGTACACCCATGATCCGTCGGCGTCGGCTGGTGATCGGGCGCACACTGTTCGGATGTGACGCGGCAACACCATTCCACGCTCGCGCCTTCATGCGCGGTTCATGCGCGGTTCATGCGCGGTTCATGCGCGCGAGCGAGTTTAGTCCGGTGAGCCCGCTATTCGACACGCTCGGGTCTATTTCCGTAGACAGGTCGAGTCGGACACTCTAGACTCCGCCATGGTCGGCCTTGCTCGCCCCCCTTTATCCCGGACCCGTTGCCCGAGTCGCCTGCGGTTGCGTTGAACGATGTGGCACACCGATACGGTCGTCGATGGGCTGTCCGTGGGGTTTCCCTCCGTGTGGCCTCGGGCGAAGTGCTGGCCATCATCGGACACAACGGCAGTGGCAAGAGCACCTTGTTGCGGATTGTGGCCACGGCACTCCGCGCCACACGTGGATCGGGATCGGTGTGGGGTGCGGATCTGGTCCGCGATGCGGTGGCGATCAGAGGGATGGTGGCGCTGCTCTCCACCGAGCCGGGCGTCTACGGCGACCTGACCGCCCTGGAGAATCTCCGCTTCTCGGCGGAGATGTTTGGCGTCGACGGCAGCCCGCGCACACTGCTGTCGGCGCTTGAGCGCGTCGGCCTGGGCGCCGAGGGCGACGAGCGTGCGCGGAATATGTCGTCGGGAATGCAACGTCGTCTCTCCATCGCGCGCTTGCTTTTGCGGGAGCCCCGTGTGCTGCTGCTCGACGAGCCGTTCAACTCGCTCGATCCCGACGGGGCCGCGCTGGTGAACGCGCTGATCCGGGAAACACGGGACCGCGGGGGAAGCGTTCTCCTGGTGGCGCACGATGTTTCACGCGCCGCGGCGCTCCCTGATCGAACCGTCGAGATGCACGATGGCGTGCTGTTTGAGCACGCAGCAGTCTGGACGCCGGCTCCCGTATCGGGACGTGCGCCGTGAACGGGGCGTCGAGCGGAAGTGCAGCTTGGCGTCGCGTGCGTGCGGTGGCGTGGAAGGATCTCACCGCCGAGCGGCGGACCAAGGCTAACTTCAATGCGGTCGTGGCGATGGCGGCAATGATCCTGCTGCTCTTCGGCTTCGCGTTGGGGCCAGACGCCGAGGGTCTGCGAAACGCCGCCGCTGGTGTGCTCTGGCTCACTATCCTCTTCAGCGGGGTATTGGCATTCAACCGCTCGTATCAGCTTGAATTGGAAGCCGGAGCGCTCGAACAGTTGCTGCTGTATCCGGGAGAACGATGGACTATTTACATCGGGAAGTTACTGGCGAACCTCACCTTCGTTTTTCTGATGGAAGCCATCGCCCTGCCGCTCACGGGGGTGCTGTATCACGTCGCGTTTCCAGAGCGTTGGCTGGCGGTACTCGGCGTGCTGGTGCTTGGTACGGTCGGCTTTGTATCGCTCGGTACACTGTACGCGGCGATGGCGAGCCGAAGCCGCTCGCGCGAAGTCTTGTTGCCGTTACTGCTGTTCCCCATGCTGGTCCCCGTGTTGATCGCAGCAAGTGGCGCGACCGCCGCGTTACTTGTAGGCGACGTGATGGGTGACAGCAGTACCTGGATCCGACTGCTCGCCGTGTTCGATGTGATCTTTCTGATCGGATCGACTTGGGCATTCCCTTTTGTGATCGAAGGATGAACCACCCGTCCATGACAGCACGGAGCATCGAACTGGCTCCACGTTCCGCGTGGTTGTCGGCTCTGACGTGGCTGACGCCGATTTTCGTGATCACGGTGCAAGCCTACTTCATCATGGCATCGGCGCCGGACCGCGATATGGGGCATCTGCAAAAGATCATGTATGTGCACGTACCGGCGGCGTGGAACGCATTTCTCGCGTTCCTCTTCGTGTTCATTCAGAGCGTGCGGTATTTGTGGACGCGCGATGAGCGGGCCGATCTCTGGGCGGCGGCTGGTGCGGAAGTCGGCGCGGTTTTGACCGGACTGACGTTGGTGCTCGGTTCGATCTGGGGGCGTCCCACGTGGGGGGTGTGGTGGACGTGGGATGCGCGTCTGACCTCGACCGCCGTGTTGTTCCTGGTGTACGTGGGATATCTCGCGTTGCGTGGCCTGACCGATGACCCCGACCGCCGAGCCCGCTGGAGTGCCGCGGTCGGCATTCTCGGCGCGCTGAATGTGCCGATCGTGTACATGTCGGTGAAGTGGTGGCGGACGCTGCATCAGATGCAATCGACCCCGAGTACCGTCGATCCGACGTATGCGTGGGGACTGCGCCTGAACGCGATCGCGTTCATGCTCGTGCTGATCGTCTTCATCGCGTACCGACACCGCGGACTGGTTGCGGAGTTCGTTTTGGAGCGGCAGCGCGACGAAGCGGCGCTTGCCCGGAGGACACGCCCATGAACGGAATGGTTGTGAACTCCTGGCCATACGTGATCGCCGCGTTTGCGGTCACCTGGGTCGTGCTCGTTGGATACAGCATTCGTCTCGCGCGGCTGGCGCGACTTACTCGTGCCCTTGCGGCACGCCCTGCTTCCGGCACCAAGCCATGACTGACCATACGACTCCCGATACGACTTACACGCCGTCGCCGTCGCGCAAGCCGATGGCGATCGCTGCCATCGTCGTCCTGGTGGGCGCGTTCGGCTATCTCGCCTACGGCGGCGTCGAGGAGAACCTCGTGTATTTTTTGACGCCGAATGAACTGGTCGCGAAGGGCGCGAAAGCAGTGGATCGTCCGGTGCGCTTGGGCGGGCAAGTGGTGCCCGGCTCCGTGCAATGGAATGCCGAGGCGCTTGATCTGCGCTTTCGTGTCACGGATGGATCCCGTGAGGTCATTGTGCACTCGTCGGGTGCGCCACCACAAATGTTCCGCGCCGGCATCGGCGTGGTGGTGGAAGGGAAGTACACCCGCGCCGGCATCTTCGAATCACACAGCCTGATGGTCAAGCACTCCAACGAATATCGTGCGCCGGTAGCTGGCGAGAATCATCCTGATCGACTCGACAAGACGTTGATCAGGAGTTCTGGCGCGTGATTCGTATTCTTGGACTCGCGGCGGTCTGGGTCGCGCTGGGCATGTCGGTTGCCGGCATTGTCGCGGCCGTCTGGGGGCTGACCCGTCAGCGCGAACAGCTGGTCGCGAGCGCCTTTCAAACCGTGTATGTCAACTTCGCGTTATTGACGATTGCCGTGATGGCGATGGTATACGCCCTCGTTACGCATGATTTCAGTATTGGCTACGTCGCGCAGGTCGGCAGTCGCAATACGCCCACGTTCTACACGGTGATCTCCCTCTGGGGTGCACTCGAGGGATCGATCCTGTTCTGGGGTTGGGTGCTCTCGATGTACAGCGCTGTCGTGGTGTGGACCAATCGTCATCGTGAAGGCGGACTCGTGCCGTGGGCGACCGTGTCGCTGCTGACGATCTGCCTGTTCTTCTACATCCTGCTGGTGGGTCCGGCGAATCCGTGGCATCTGGTCTTTCCGACACCAGCCGATGGACCTGGTCCGAATCCGCTGCTGCAGAATCACATTCTGATGGCGATTCATCCGCCGCTGCTCTATCTCGGCTACGTGGGCATGGCGGTGCCGTTCGCCTTCGCGGTCGGCGCGCTGCTGGCCGGTGAAGTTCACAGCGCCGACTGGATCAAGCTGACCCGGCGCTGGACCCTCAGTGCATGGGCGTTTCTCTCGCTCGCCATCATCGCCGGTATGTGGTGGTCGTACGAAGTGCTTGGCTGGGGCGGCTACTGGGCGTGGGATCCCGT
>JBBQAK010000338.1:0-4487 GCA_038316215.1 Gemmatimonadales bacterium
GCGCAGTGTCCCTTCCTGCGGATAGTCGGGCATGTGCAGCTTCTCGCCGGTGTACTCTTGCGGCGAGCGCACATCGACCATCGGCTTGCCCGCCTGCATGTGCACGCGCGTATCGTCGATGAAGGCGCGGATCGTCCCATCGTTTCGCTCGCGCGCCGCGTAGGCTGTGGGCGGAAACGCCGGCACGTCGGTCGTGGTCGGCCGCTCTTCGGCCAGCCACTTCGCGCGACCGCCGTCGAGCACCACGGCGTTGTCGAAGCCGAACAGCTGGAAGACCCAGAACGCGTACGTGGCCCACCAGTTGTTCTTGTCGCCGTAGAACACGACCGTCGTGCTGTCGTCGATGCCCTTCGCGCGCAGCAGCGATTCGAAGGCCGCCCGCGCGATGTAGTCACGTTCGACCTGATCGTTGAGGTCGATATGCCAGTCGAGCTTCTGTGCGCCGGGAATGTGCTCCACGCTGTACAGGAGCACGTCTTCGTTGCACTCGAGCAGGCGAAGCGACGGGTGATCGAGGTGCGCGGCCAGCCAGTCCGTGCTGACCAGGCGATCGGGGTGCGCGTAGCCTTTCGCGGCGATGCGCGCGTCCGGGGTGTCGGGCAATGCGGAAATTGGAGACATACCTTGACGCTAGCGACTTGTCGCTGGGGTTGCGAGGGGCGGTCGCGGCCGTCCGGTGGCGCTACATTCCAGTATGCTCACCGTGATCGGCTCCGCCATTGCGTATCGATTGTTCGATGTGGGATACGCCATTGACCTCGAGCGAGCGCTTGCCCTGTTGTCGGCCAGCGCCCCGGAACGGGTGCTCCCCGTACGTGGGGAGGGGCAAGCGCTGCTGATCAGCAACCCCCCCATCACCGTGTCACTCGGCGGCGCTGCGCTGCTCGTGGACGAGACCGCGCACACGGTCGAGCTCTCGGCGCGGATCTTCGATTTCGGGGTCGTGTCGCTCCGTGTGCGGGTCCTACCGTCGGCCGCGAACTCCTGGGAGCAGTTCACGGCATTCGGGCAGCGACTCGAGCACCACCCGGGTATCAGTACGCTGGTCCAGGATCAGCTTCAGCTGCTCTCCGAGCGCATCCGCCCAGCCATCGAGCGCCCCGCGATCGCCGGCGTGCACGAGGATTACACCGTCTTTCGCATCACGCAGATCACCGACGACCACGGGGAGCCCCTGTCGGCGGCGGCGCTCGCGTCGCTTGATGTCGTCCCGCTTTTGTTGAACGAAACGCGGCCGCTCAGTCCGGACGCGAAACGCGAGTTGCTGCCGCATCGATTCACGTACTACGGCGACGACCTCGCGCTATTGACCTGGGAGAACGCCCTCGTGGTCGAGCCCGGCGAGGGCGACACGGACGTCGAATACATTCTCGAATTTGCGAATGCGCAGCTACTCGAATTGCGTTACTACGATGCTCAGCTCGACGCAGAACTTCCGCGGCTCTACGACGCGATCGAAGCGGCGCGCGCCCGTCGATCGGTCTTTCCCGGCCGCCGGTTCGCCGCGCTGCTGTCTCGGCTGCAAGCGCAGGTGGCAGACTCCACGGAGTTGGTCGAGCGCGTGGAAAATGCGATCAAGGTCACCGATGATGTCTATCTGGCGCGCGTCTATTCGGCAGCGCTTGAGTTGTTTCGAGGCCGAGCCTGGCGGGCGGGGATCGATCGCAAGCTCGCCATCCTTCGTGAGACGTACGCCATGCTGAATGACGAGGCGCAGGCGGCGCGGAGCGAAACGCTGGAAATCGCCATCGTGGTCCTGATCGTCGGCGAGATCGTGATGGCATTTCTGCGAGGCTGAGGGACCGCGGCTAATATGTGGCTATGCACGACGACCGCAGAGACGTTCGAGCCGCCGAGGGATGGGAGTTGAGTACGTGACGCGTTTACCTGAAATGGAGCCGTACGCCCGGCATGTGCTGGTGTGTACCGGCAATTTTTGCGGTGAGAATCGCGCTGGCCGCGCCATTTACGCGCGTCTGGCGTCGCTCCTGCAGCGCGAGGGGCTGCTGTTCGGCGACGCGCGCGTAAAGCGCAGCGAGACACCGTGCCTCGGTGTGTGCACCGGCGGCCCCATCGTGGCTGTCTATCCGGAAGGCGTGTGGTACGCCGGCGTCACCTTCGAATTGCTTGAACGCATTGTCGTGGAGCATTTAAAAGCAGGGCGCATTATTGAGGACGCGGTGTTTCATCGACTGCAGCAAAGTACGGCAGAAAGTACGGCAGAAAGTACGGAACGAAGTACGGAGTAGGGTGAACGGGGAAGTACTCCTCCCCGACTCCCTACTCCGTACTTTTTCGCGGTACCTCGGAGTTGCGCAGCCCCCGGATCCCCTCCACGAGCTCCGTTGAGGCCACTACCACGCCCCGGCGCGCAAGCTCCTCGGCCACCGCTATCATATGCCGTGGCCATACGTACCGCGCGAACTGGAAGAAGTTCCGTCGGGCCTCCGGGGAGTCCGCCAGGAAGTGGGGAAGCGAGTGGCTCCCCTTGCGCGTGTTGCAGGCCCTACACGCGGTCACTACGTTGCCGTGAGACCGATCGCCACCGCGCATCCGCGGTTGGACGTGGTCTACGCTGAGAGCCTCCGGTTCCTGCACGAGCCCGCAATACACACAGCGGAACTCGTCGCGCGCGAAGATCTCGAAGCGATTCACCCAGTTCTGCCTGTCATCACTCCTCCTGTGAATCTCCCGGATAAGGGTCGTCGGATGATCTTTGATCAGCTGACCAGGTTCCTCGACACCGAGGAAGCCACGGCGACCCCTGATGACCTCCCGCCCCGCCTTACCCACAAAGCCCTCGAGGGCCTACGAATGTCGCGTTCCCGTGAACGGATCCTGAACAATCTCGAAGAGATGTACCGCGAAGCATTCGAGCGCGCCAAAGAGACGGCCGATCCCGCTGCGATGGCGTCGCTCGACTTCGCCTATCGTCGTGAACAGCTGTACTTCGAGATCCTGCTCGACGTGCGGGACGCGATCGAGAAGAAGTAAGGGAGCACGCAAGAATCCCCGCGACCGGCCCAAAGGCACGGTCGCGGGGATTCATGTTTTGCTTCGCGCGTCAGCCTTTCTTATTGCGACGCCAGGCCACGGCGCCGAGCGCCGCGAGACCGCCCGCCATGAGGGCGATGGTCGCCGGCTCAGGGACGACTGTCGTAGGCGGATTGAGGACACCGCGGGCAAATGCTGGCGCGGCGCTGGCGGCGAGAAGTGCGAACGCTCCAAGAAACTTCTTCATGGCGACCTCGGGCGAGAAGTGAGCTCGACGAACCTGACGCAGCGCGAACATCAGCGCCGTGCGGGGCTGCCGCAAGACGTAAAATGCGTGACGCAAACGAGCCCGACCGTACTTATGGTGTAGGGCGGGCAGGGGACTGCGTCACGGCGCTTGTCGGCGCACCAACGGATTCGCGGAGAAGAATCCCGTTGGGAGCAAGCGGAATCCGGCGACGTGCACGGGCATCACTGGCCAGTCTTCCGGGCGCGGAATGTGGGTGATGCCCATGACGTACCAGAGTACGACGTCGGTGTCCGCGATGTCGGCGTTGCCTCGCGTGAACTCGGGTAGCCCGTCGCCGCCACGACTCTGATTGGGATACTCGCCGGCAGCATACCACTCCCCGTCGCGATACGGGGTGACCCACAGTTGCGCATCGAGAAACCCCGCTCGCTTCCGGATCCACGAGGCGCTGTCGGCGATCGGGCGCGCGTTTTCTCCGGGCACGAGGCTCATGCCAACCGGATCGCCGAGCGGCGCCGGCGCGCGCATGTTTTGCACCACCCACCGCCTCGCGGTCGCGCCTGACGTGAAGCGGCGAGCCTGCTGTTCCGAAGTGAGTACGACGACGGGCGCGGCCATCGCCGCGTGTGTTGCGTCGTCACTACCATGAGGTGTGCTTTGCGCCTCGACCTCGATCACGCGCTGGTGGTCCCGGCCGTCGATGTCGGTGTCGAGGCGAAACGCAAAAAAGTGCTGATGGTGCGGCGCCACTAGTCGGTCCGTTACCCGTTGCCCGAACGCGTCGGCACGCACCGCCCCCTTCACCGACATGATGCCCGTCAACATGGTCCGCTGCTCGATCACGCCATCCTCGTGCAGGATCCACGCGAAGGCGTACTCGTAGTTCCCCACCGAGGCGATCCATTCGACCACCAGCTCACGCGCCCGTCGGGCCACGCCCTGATATCGCCAGGCGAGCCCACCGTCCCGCTCGTACACGGCGATCGCGCGCGGATGCACGACGGGCGCGCCGGCTTCATTGGCCAACGTGGCCGACAGGAAGCGCGCGCCGTTCGGCACCTCGACACCCGGACGCAGCGGCACCACGAACTGGCCAAGGCCGAATTCGCCGGCGTCGATGGCGTTCCGTACGAACCAGCCGCGATCGGGATCGCCATACGGCACGACCATCTCCGATACCGACGCGCGATAGAGCACGGACCGCTCTCGCGTGCCATCGAGCCACGCCACGTGATGTAGCACG
>JBBQAK010000124.1:0-9505 GCA_038316215.1 Gemmatimonadales bacterium
AGGAGGCGAGATGCGTAAGCCACGACCGAACACGTACAACCCAGCGCAGGCGCTGCACTTGATTGCGGCCGACCGTACTGGACTTCCTCTCAGCTGTCCGTCTTGCGAGGGTCACATCGAACGTGATCCCGTATTGCATCCGCCGGCCCAGAATTCACACGTCACGCTGACGTGCGCGAGCTGCGGTCGACTTGCCCGCTACATCGCCGGCGTGAACTGACCGGCCCGTCGTCTCTACGAGAACGCCCCGCTCCGGACAGATCCGGGCGGGGCGTTTCGTTTTGACGAGCTCACCAGTTGATCGTGCCCTGCTTCGTGGTGTCGACGTCTTCGGCGTCGCCCTTCTTGAAGAGGAAGGCGTCCATGTTGCGCGTCAGGAACGTACGCGCCTGTGGGTCCATGACGTTGAGGCCATAGTGATTGATCAGCATGGTCTGCTGTTTCAGCCACTGTCCCCAGCAATCCTTGCAGATCTCGCCCAGGATTCGGGTGCCGACGGCCCCGGGAAACGGCGGACGTTCGAAACCCTCGCGGGTCTGGCCACATCGCGAGCAGGGTACATCAGCCATACGTTGACTCCGAAACGCGGACGTGAACAACTTCGCGGACTGCACCGATGGCGAAAGCTATAACTGCTTGATCTCGCTCACCAGCTTCGAGACGCTCGCCTTCGCATCGCCGAACAGCATGCTCGTCTTTTCGTCGAAGAACAGTTCGTTTTCGATCCCCGCGAAGCCCGTGTTCATCGAGCGCTTAAGCACAATAACGGACTTCGCCTCGCTCACGCGGAGAATCGGCATGCCGTAGATCGGACTGCCGGGATCGGTCTTCGCGGCCGGATTCACGACATCGTTGGCACCGATCACGATCGCCACGTCGCACTCGGGGAACTGATCGTTGATCTCGTCCATGTCGTACATGCGATCGTAGGGTACGTTCGCCTCCGCCAGCAGCACGTTCATGTGGCCGGGCATCCGACCGGCCACCGGATGAATCGCGTACTTCACCTCGCCACCCTTCCGCTCGATCAGCTCGGCCAGCTCACGCACCTGATGCTGAGCCTGCGCGACGGCCATGCCGTAGCCCGGCACCACGATCACTCTACTGGCGTAGCCTAGCAGCACCGCCGCGTCCTCGGCCGTGATGCTCTTCGCGACCAGTCCCTCCGCCGTCTTCTTGCTGGCCACGCCGCCGCCCGAGCCGAAGGCGCCGAACAACACGTTGCTGAACGACCGGTTCATCGCCTTCGACATGATCATCGACAGGATGAACCCCGACGCCCCGTCGAGCGCGCCGGCGATGATCAGCACGTTATTCCCGATCGCAAAGCCGGTCGCCGAGGCAGCGAGTCCCGCGTACGAATTCAGCAGCGACACCACCACCGGCATGTCTGCGCCACCGATCGGGATCACCAACATGAAACCGATCGCGAACGCGATGGCGACCATGCTATAGAACGCCACGGCGTTGCTGGGCTCATACACCAGCCAACCGAAACACCCGACCGCCGCCAGAAAGAGCAGGCCGTTCAACAGATTCTGCCCCTTGAATGTGATCGGGCGTCCGGTGATGAACTCCTGCAGCTTGCCGAAGGCCATAAAGCTGCCCGATACCGTGAGCGCGCCGAACAGCACTTCAAATCCAATCGCCGCCATCTTGAAGCGCGTGTCTGCCGCACTCGGGTTGGTCGGGTGCTCCCCTTGATACATGTGGTAGAACTCGCCGATGCCGACCAGTGTGGCGGCCAGCGCGCCGAACATGTGCGAGAAGGCGATGCGCTGCGGCATGGCCGTCATCGGCACGAACTTGCCCAGGGGATATCCCACCACCGTACCAATGATCAGACCCGTCACGATCCACGTGTAGGTCAGGATCTCCTGATGCAGCATCGTCCCGATAATGGCGAGCAGCATGCCGAGCGCAGCCAGCTGCATGCCGCGACGTGCATCGTCGGGCCGCGTGAGACTGCGCAATCCGAGAATGAACAGCACCGATGCCGCCAGATACGTGAGTTGCGAGATCGCTTCCTGCATCACGTGACCCCATCCGGCTTGGTCTCAGGCTGCTTCTTGTCGCCACGCTTGAACATGTTGAGCATGCGATCGGTGATGATGAACCCACCAACCACATTCGTCATGGCGCACGCCACGGCGATCACCCCGAGAATCGTGGGCAGTTTTCCGTACTGACCACCAGCCAGTACGATAGAGCCCACCAGCGAAATGCCGGAAATCGCGTTGGTCGCCGCCATCAAGGGCGTGTGCAGCAGGGGCGGCACGCGCGAGATCATGAGAAAGCCGACGAAGCCCGCGAGAATAAAGACGTACAGCTGGATAAATCCCGTCGCACTCATCGGCGCACCTGTCCGTCGTGGGTAAGCGTCATCGCGCCGGTGATCTCGTCGTTCAGATCCACCACGAGCGCGCCATCCTTCGTCAGGTGCTGCAACAGCGTCAGCACGTTGCGGCTGTACATCTGGCTCGCGTGCGTCGGCATGGTCGCCGGCAGATTTGCCGCACCCACCACCATGACGCCGTTCACCTCCACCGTCTCGCCAAGCTGGGTGAGCTCACAGTTCCCGCCTGTCTCCGCCGCCAGATCGATGATCACCGATCCCGGACGCATGCTGCGCACCATGTCGGCCGTGATCAGTCGCGGCGCCGCGCGCCCCGGAATGGCGGCGGTGGTGATCACCAGGTCCTGATCCTTGATATGCCTGGCGATCGTGGCCAGCGTGCGGGTGGCCTCGTCGTCGCTCTGTGCCTTGGCGTAGCCACCCTTGTCCTCCGCGGTCGCGCTCACCACGTCCGATTGCACGAACGTCGCGCCGAGGGACTTCACCTGCTCCGCGGCCGCCGCGCGCACATCGAATCCGCTCGTGACCGCGCCGAGTCGGCGCGCCGTAGCCAGCGCCTGCAGACCGGCCACACCGGCGCCGATCACGAAGGCTTTGGCCGGCGTGATCGAACCGGCCGCGGTCGTGAGCATGGGAAGAAAGCGCGGCATCATCGACGCGCCAATCAGCACCGCCTTGTAGCCGGCCACCGTAGCCTGCGACGAGAGTACGTCCATGCTTTGCGCACGCGTGATACGTGGGACCAGTTCAAGAGCAAGCACCGACACCTTTCGGGCCGTCAATGCGGAGACAACCGGACCAGCCGTAGCCGGCGCCATCATCGAGATGAGCGTGGCGCCCTCGGGGATCAGCGCGACCTCAGCGTCATCCGGGCGTTGCACGCGGCACACCACGTGTGCGCCAGCATGCGCCAACCGGGCGTCTCCGGCAATCGTCGCGCCCGCCGCGAGATAGCTCGCATCGTCATGGTAAGCGGCCGCACCGGCGCCCGCCTGAACCACGACCTCGTGTCCAGCTTTCACCAACTTCGCAGCGCTGTCAGGGACCAGCGCCACGCGACGTTCACGAGGCGCCGTTTCGGCGACTACGCAGATGCGCATGGTGTGCACGTGTTGAGGGAACCGGAGACCGCGCCCATACGAAAGACCGTCCGTTCAGCAAGCAGACCCCAGATGGGGACGAATCCCATGCATGTCAGCCCAGTTCCCGCAACACGCGGCTACGGACCGGTCTCAGATCAGGTGCGCATCCAACCAGTCTGCGGTCAGCGCTGCGACCTCGTCTCGACAGAAGTCCGCCGAGATGATGTGTCCGCAACCGGTGAGCCACTGCTGACGCTTATCCGTGCTGCCGAGCGCCGTGAAATGCGCCTCCGCATCACGAGCGGCAATGCGGTTGTCCTCGCGCGACTGCAGGTACAGCGTCGGCGCCCACACCCGTGGCAGCGCGGCCTCGGCGTCTTCGGCCACCCGACGCAGTTCCGTCAGCGCTCGTGCGGTGACAACGCCTGGGCCGAGGCTTTCGGCGCGGGCCACTGGATCGTGAATCGAGGTTTCACCACCCACACTCGTCAGATAGGGCAACACCACGCGGGCGATCCAGGCGCCGAGCACCTTCCACTGCAGATTGTGCGGCATGCCGATGTACGGCGCCAGCAGCACCAGCGCGGGCAACTCCGGTCGTTCGGTGGCTAACAGCAGTGCCAGCGCACCGCCCATGCTTTGGCCGACCACCATCACGCTGTCATATTCGCGTCGCAGCGCATCGTATTCGGCAAGTACCGCCTCGCGCCAGCGAGTCGCGCGCGACGCGTTCGCCATCGCGGCGAGAGTCATTCCATGGCCGGGCAGCAACGGGGCGCGCACCGTCCAGCCACGCGCGTGCAGCGTCGTACCGAGATAGGCCATTGACTGCGCGGTGTCGTTGAATCCGTGTAGCAACAACACCGCGCGCCGCGGGATGCCGTCGTCACGGCGGGCGGGCAAGGTGAAGCCCGCCGCACCCGCTACGACACCCTGCGCATCGAAGCGGAACCGACGGGCATGCGCAGCTTCGAATCTGGTGCGCACTGCGGCGCGCCAAAAATGGTTCGCAATCGCACTACCTACCACGATCAGAGCGGCGCCGACCCCACGCGCGTTCGTGAACACTCCCATCATCGGGAAAATAGCCCGGCGCCAGACGTCAGTAGCGCGGCAACGACGGATCGACGTCCATGCTCCACGCATCGATTCCGCCATCGATGTTGATGAGACGCGAGAATCCGTGCTGCATCAACCAATTGGCGGCCATCTCGCTGCGCATGCCGTGATGACAGAGCAGCGCGTACGATCGCGTCGGGTCCAGATCATTCGCCCGGGCGGCCAGTGTACTGAGCGGAATGAGCGTGCTCACCGGTAAGTGCACCAGCTCATACTCCCACTGTTCGCGGACATCGATGATGATGGGCGCGTCGTCGCCGGTGAGGAGCGAGGCAACGTCGGCGGGATTGAGATGCTGAATCGACATGGAAGCGAGTGAGGGAGTGCGCAGGTCGCCGCAGGTCGGACAGTCTGTACGTCGGGCGACGGCAATGCGGTGCGAATCCTGCGCCAGTAGATCTACCAGTAACAGTTGACCCACCAGTGTGGTGCCAATGGCGGTCAGCAGCTTGATCGCTTCGGTGGCCTGATGCAAGCCGATGATGCCGGGCACGACGCCCAACACGCCTTCTTCGGCACAGGTCGGAACCGTGCCCGGCTCGGGCATTACGGGGAATAGGCATCGGTAGCAGGGGCCGCCAGGCGCCGCGAACACGCTGACTTGCCCATCGAATCGCGCGACGCTGCCGTAGACGAACGGAACGCCGAGGGCGAGACAGGCGTCGTTGATCGCATAGCGCGCTGGGAAATTGTCGGTGGCATCGATCACGACGTCGTGACCCGCCACCAGCGACGCCGCGTTCGCTGCACTGAGCCGCAAGTCGTGCGTATGCACCATCACCTGCGGGTTGATCGCCTGCAGGCGTTCACGAGCCACATCGAGCTTACGTCGCCCCACATCGGGCGTGGTATACAGCAGTTGCCGATGCAGGTTGGTGACATCCACGACATCGGTATCGACCAAGGAGATTGTGCCGACTCCCGCCGCCGCGAGATAGCTCGCCGCCGGTGATCCGAGGCCGCCGGCACCAACGATCAAGACGCGCCCGTTGGCGAGCCGTTCCTGCGCCGCGGGGCCGAAGCCCCGCAGCACCAGCTGCCGTGCGTACCGCGGGTCGGAGAGATCGTACATAACCGAACGATCAGCGCGGTACGGAGGGCAACAGCGCTGCACGCGCCGCGTCCACCGCGTCGGCCGCGGCGCCAAAGCGCGCCGCCAAGTCGTTGATCTCCGCCACCGTTTCCGCCTCCGTGCCGTAGCGAATGGATTCGTTGATACCAGGGAAGCTCATCGTGGAGTACCCGTTGTCGACATCCGACGCGTAGATCAGCGAACGATACCACGGACGGCTCTTCAGGCCGCTCGGGCGGGCCAGCGCCCGCTCCACGCGCAGCAGCGCGCTGTTGGCGGCCAACTGCGCGGCCAACGGCGCGGCCGGCGCGATACCCGCCGCGATCGAACCCCCAAGCGCTGCGTCGCGGACGGTCGCGAACGTCGTTGCACTCTGCTCCAGACGGGCGATGGCCACGGTCAGTGGCGCGACCGCGGCGGCGTTCCAGCCCTTCTGCGTCATGCCGCGCTCGACCGGCGCGACGTACCGCCGCATGGTGCGGGCGAACTCGACGTAGTCGTACGGCAGCACCGGTGCATTCGCCAGACGCAGCAGGGTGGCGGCACCGATGCGGGCCGCCGTCGCGTGATACTGGAACCCGGGATCGCCGAAGCGCTCCATCCAGTCGAAGGTGTCGTACGCCGAGTGGTAGGTGCCCGCTGGACCACCGAAACCCCACTCGGCGATCGGAATACCGAGGTGATTGTAGAAGCCGGCGAAGTCGCTGCCGCCACCCGGGTCGCCCATCGGTGGCTCCAGCGTATCGGCGCGCGTCCCGGTGGCCGAGCGCCACGTGGCGTAGACGGTGCCTCGACCACGCGGATCCTGTACCTGCTTCGTGATATCGCGCAGAATCGCGCGCATGGATGGCGAGCCTCCGCCACCGAACTGCGACCCCTGCGCCGACACGTCCTGGTTGAGGTACGCGACCGCGCCCGCCTTGAGCCGCAGCGAGTCGTCTTCGACGTACTCGGTGCTGCCAACCAGGCCCCACTCTTCCGCATCCCACGTGGCGAACACGATGGTCCGCTTCGGACGGTCGCCGCGCTTCGCTAAGTCGGCGAGCGCCTGCGCCGCTTCCAGCACGCTCACGGTGCCGGAGACGTTGTCGGCCGCGCCCGGGCCCCACGCATCGCGATGCGCGCCGATGTACACGTACTCGTTCGGATATTGACTACCGCGGAGATACCCGAGGGTGTTGTAGATCTGCTTCGTACCGGCCGTCGCCGCGTCAGTCGTGACGTCCACGCGCACACGCACCGGTCCCGGTCCCACGTGATAGCGCAGCGCCATGCCACCCTGCCAGTTCCGCGGGATATCGGTGCCGCGGACCTGCGCCAGCAGCGCCTGCGCGTTCGCGGCACTGATCGGTACGACGGGCACTTTTGCGAGCGACGTCTCGTCGGGCTTGAGGCGCGGAGCGCCCGGCTTACTGGCGTAGCCCGGCGTGAGTGGATCACCGGTGCCGTTGAACACGCTGCCTCGCTGCAATCCACGCAACGGACGCATCGGGCCTTCGGGATAGACATCGCCCTGCGCGAAGCCGTCATCGAGCGGATCGGTATAGATGAGGACCGCGACCGCGCCACGCTTCTCGGCTTCACGCGACTTGATGCCGCGGAAGCTCCGGCCGTAGCGGGCCAGCACCACTTTGCCCTTCACCGAGACACCCATCGAATCGAGCGTCGCGTAGTCCTCGATCAGGCCGAAGTTGACGAACACTAACTCGCCTTCGCCCACCCCCGCTCCGCCGTACCCGTTCACCGGGAGATACTGTGGCAGCATCGTGGCTGGGTCACTCGGAATACCGGGCTCCTGCAAATCCAGTACGGCGGTGTCACGTCCGAAACGCGTGATCTTCACGCCGGTCGCGTGTGGTAGGTACACGTCGTACGTCCGCAGTTCGGTCTCGAGCCCCATCGCCTTCATTTGCGCAATGACGTAGTCGGCCGTGCGCTTCTGGGCTGGCGTGCCGGCTACGTGCGGTTCTCTCGACAAGGCCGCCGAGTGCGTCCGCGCCCGCGTCGCCTGCGGTCCCTGGATGGCATCCTGCTCGAGCCGACGCTGCGTCGCCGCGGCACTCGGCGAATACCCGGGCATCGTCGTGGGACTCTGTGCCGACACGAGCGACGGCAGCTGCGTCGCGAGCGCGAGGGCACTGGTCATCGCCAGTGCCGTAGTGCGAGAAACGGACACGATATGAACTCCGGTGGAGTGAGAGAACTAGCTCGCTTCGTACTCTTCGGCGGCGCGCAGCAGGGCCTGTTGCAGCAGCGCTTCGCGGTCACTGTCGTCAGGCAGCGCCGTACTGAGCGCGGCGAACTGGCGCTGCATTTCGTCTTCAAGCTGCAGCAGCGTAGGCGATTGGATCCCGAGCACGGCCAACGACATCGTGGAAAGGTCGCGCAGCTGACGTACGGTTTCCTCGTCGAGCGCCCGTAGCGAGGGCGGCACCGGCTTCGTGACGATCCGTTCCCGTCGACGCTTCGGGGTTTCGAACAACGCGCGCACCGGCGCGAACACCACGACGAACGACCCCGGTGTGTGCTCGGCGTACCCGGTGATCACATTCCGCCGCCGCAGCGACGGCAGCAGCTTCACGATTGCTTCGCGCACGGGCGAGTAGCCGTCCACGCTGTTATTGCCGCGCCCCGTGATCACCAGCGCCTCGTCGGCACCGAGCACCTGCTGCTGCCGGAGCCAGGAGTCGGCGAGGGTCGTCGCCTGCGAGGCCGTCGGCTGCATGGCACGCAGGTTCAACGTGCGCGACGCGCCGAAGCGCAGTTCGTCAAAGGCGCGGTTGATGCTCATGATCGTCAAAGCTATGGCCGGCGCAGCGCTTCAGTGAGTATGCGGCCGTCCACTTTCTCCGTCGGCGGGATCCCGAGCATCTCGGCCAGCGTCGGCGCGACGTCCACCGAGAACACGGGCTTGGTATACCGGCCCGGCTTCACCATCGGCCCCATGAACAGGATGGGGATGCGCGCATCGAGCTCGTGTGGTGAACCATGCGTCGCGTAGCGTGTGGTGTACCAGTAGTAGCCCGGCTTGAACGTCACCGTGAGCTCGGCTTGGAAGTCGCTCGGAATCGAGTGCAGCCAGCGACGCGCAATCACGTCACCCTTGGCAGCCGCGGCGGCCAGCGTCGACACGCGATCCACCCGCAGCATACCGGGCAGCGTAAGCAGCTGACCACGCAATGCCGTGACCACTGAGTCGGCATTCACCCGCTTTGCCGCCAGCCGACGACGATCAAGGGACACAATCCCCGCTTGCAAGAGCAGTGCATCGCCTTCCACGCCACGCGCGGCCAGCGCGCTACGGGCCGCATCGATGATCGGCTGCGGATTTACGCGACCGCGGTTGGGATTGGCGCCAGGAAACGCGACCTCGGGAAACGGCGACACGCCATGGTCCGCGCTCAGTGCGAACACGATCCGCGTGGAGTCGCGCAGCTTGTACAGCGAGTCGATCAGTCGACCGAGAGCGCGATCCACGCGCAGCACTTGATCGTGCAGCTCACGCGAATCAGGGCCGTATCGGTGTCCGATTGCATCGGTGGTGGAGAGCGACACGGCGAGCACGTCGGTCGTCGGTCCTTTGCCGAGGTCGAGCGCGTTGACGCCGGCCAGCGCCATGTCCACCGTGACCTCGTCCATCCACGGGAACTCTGTGAAGTTCGACCCGGCCGCCCGCACCTCGGTGTCGAGCTTATGCGGAAAGACGTAGTCCTTGCCCTGGCTCTCGATGGCGACCGAGTCCTTCTCGGGATACTGTGACGCGGCGAGCAGCGTATTCCACTCGGCCCCGAGGTATGGCTTCAGGAAATTGCGCGCGTTGAACTGCTGTACCCACGTGGGCAGTGTGTCGGCATAGTACCGGCTGGTCGTGAAGCG
>JBBQAK010000095.1:0-10854 GCA_038316215.1 Gemmatimonadales bacterium
TGCAGCGCCGCGCCCAGCAGGTCTTCCACCGCCGTGATCTGGAGCGCGATCGGTGTGGCACCGCCGTCGAGCCGGGACAGATCGAGCAGATCGGCCACGAAGCGATTCAGGCGGTCCGCTTCCTCTTCGATGATCGCCGCCCGATCGTCACCTTCCAAACGCATGGCATTGGCGAGCGCCTTGATCGTGGTGAGCGGCGTGCGCAGATCATGCGATACTGAGGCGAGCACGGCGTCCTTCATCTTGTCCGCTTGACGCAGCGCTTCGGTGTGCTCGGCCTGCGCCACCAGTCGCGCACGCTCGATGCCAAGCGCCGCGTAGTAGCTGATCGCGCGCAGGAATCGTTGCCTCGACGGCGTCAGGTCGAGGGGCGTGCGCCGCTCGATGTGCACGACACCAACCACTTTCTCATGCACACGCAGGGGTAACAGCAGGCCGCAGACATCCGCGATCCCGGCGCCGCCGGTAATGTCCAACGGACCCTCAGCGCTATGCGTCGAAGTCAATACGGCACCCACGCGCATCGACCCGTCACTGCGTTCCACTCCCACGCGTCCGTTGTCCGCAACCCATTGGAGCAGATGTGCACGCGTAGGCATGCCAAGGTCGCGCGGCGACACGAGTGCGGCGGTGGTCCCGTCGCCGACAGGTGCCGGCGTGACCTCATCCGCGGAGGCCGTCAGCAGCTCGCCCCGCTCCGCCACCAGTGAGAGCGCACCATTCGACTCATCAACCGCGAAGATACGGCAGCGATCCACTCCCAGCGCGTCCTGCATCACGCCGGCAATGGCGGCCAAGGCTTGCTCGGCGGGTCCGGCGTTCAACGACTCGGCGCCGAGCACCGCCAGTCGATCGATTTCGGCCGCGCGCTCCCACGCGGTGCGCGCTTCGCTTTGCGCCACCGACAGCAGATGCGCGGCGACAAAGCTCGTGATCAACAGCGCCACCAACACCAGCCAATCGAGCGGCTCGGCCACGACCAACGAGTGCAGCGGCTCGACGAAGAAAAAGTTGAAGCAGAAAAACGATACCACCGACAACACCAACCCCACGCGCCGCCCCGCCCGCGCACTCGCCGCCAGGATCAGCAGCACGTACGCCAAGGCGACGTGCGCCTTGTCCAGCGACGGGCGCAGCGGCAGCAACCCCAGCGTGACCAGCGAGAGGGCGATAAACCAGCGAAGCAATCGCATGCGTGAAGGTTACCGTGCCCCTCGTGCGCGGCGCTATCGGCGCCTAGGTTGCCAGTCATGTCTTCCACTTCGGGTTCTGCGTCGACGTCGCCCGCCCCAGTGGTGCTGGTGATCGAAGACGAGCCGTCGATTCGGTCGATCATCCGGGCGGCGGTCGAGTCGGAGGGCAGTGTGGTGTACGAGGCGGCCACCGCGCGTACGGCACTCGAATTAGCGCGCAGCTGCAAGCCGTCGCTGATTGTGCTGGATCTCGGGCTCCCCGACGCCGATGGCGCGGAGGTGTGCACGCAGATTCGCGCGTGGTCGGCCACACCGATCGTGGTGCTGTCGGCCCGCCACGACGAAGCAGAGAAGGTGCGACTGCTGGACGCCGGTGCCGACGACTATCTCACCAAGCCGTTCAGTACGATCGAGTTGCAGGCACGACTGCGGGCTCAGCTGCGTCGGGCGGCGATGGGGCCGGTGCGCGGGGGCGACGTGCCCTACGTCTTCGACGGGCTCACGATCGACCTCGCCAGCCGCGTCGTGTCACGCGATGGACAGCCGATCCACCTCACGCCGACCGAGTGGGAGTTGCTGCGCACGCTGGTGACGGCGGCCGGACGCACGCTCACGCACCAGCAGCTGTTCGACGCGGTGTGGAGTCGATCGCACGGCGATGCCCAACAGTACCTGCGCGTGTACGTCGCGAATCTGCGACGGAAGGTCGAGCATGACCCGATCCGGCCCGCGATCATCGTCACGGAGCCGGGCGTCGGGTACCGGATGTCGCTGCCGACGGCCGCCCAAGGCTAGCGTCGCCGATATACCCCTCTCGGGCATACCTCGATTACCTTTTGAAGTATGGACGTTCGCCGACGCATCGCCGCCATGGCACTCTTCGGAGTGCAACTGCTGCAGGGAGTGTTCCCTGCCGGCGGCGCCGTGTGTGAGCTCCAGCCCGCTGCGATCACGGCACCCGCCGTCGCGCTGGCTGCCGTACCAGCCACTGCCCATCATCACCACGGCGCTCCGGCTGACCACGCGGCGCCCGATACGGCCGACGGTGCGGCGAGCGCCCCAGTGTCAGTGCCCGCGCCGCATCCGCATGCGCCGGCCACCTGCCCCATGGCTATGACCTGTACGGTCGCCGGCGTCATCGCTTCGTCCGTCGCGGTCTCGATCGTCGATGTCGCCATCGACGTGCATCGCCCTGTTCACGTGGCCGATTGGCCCGTTTCGCTCGAATTCTCCCCCGAGCCCCCGCCGCCGCGAGGCTGAGCATCCGGCTCTTCGGGTCATTCCGGATCGAGCCGTCCCAACGATTGTCGCCGCCGATGCCCGACCGCGCTCCACGCGCGGTGTGAAGCGCATAGGCCCTTCGTTGCACTTCGCTCATCCACGGTCCCACATGAAGAATCTGTCCAAGAGCACCTCACGCGTCGGCGTCATGGGGCTGCTCGTTGCCGTCACCGCACTCGTGACCCCACTCGCGTCGCTCGCGGCGCAAACCGACTACTACAACACCGATGCCGGACGGCCCGTCCGCATTGAAGATGCGTATGCCATCGAACGACGCGCTGTGGAACTGCAGATGGCACCGTTTCGTCTCGAGCGCGTACGCGGTGGCGCGTACCGCTGGGGCCTCGAGCCAGAACTCGCTGTGGGCCTGTTCCCGCGCACCCAGGTGGAGATCGGCTTTCCACTGGCGCATGTCGAAGGTATCGCCGGTCGCCGTCAAACCGCCCTCGCGGGCATCGACGCGTCGGTGCTTTACAACCTGAACACCGAAACGCGACTCCCGGCCCTCGCCGTGGTCGCGGACGTGCTGCTCCCCGTTGGCGCCAGGGCGCCCGCCAAGGCCTATCCGTCGTTCAAGGCGATCGCCACCAAAACCTTTTCGCGGGCCCGCTTTCACGTGAATGGACAGGTCACAGTCGGCGATGCGCCCGCCGCCTCAACAGGCAGCGACAATACCGCACCGACCGCCGAGCTCTCGCGTTGGCTGGTCGGCGTGGCCGTTGATCGCACATTCCCGCTTCGCTCCCTACTGATTACGGCCGAACTGGTCACCTCGCAGCCACTCGATGCCACCGAGCGCGTGGCGTGGGATGCCGCTGGTGGCGCGCGCTATCAACTCAGTCCGCGACTCGCCGTTGATGGTGGCGGTGGCTACCGCCTGACCGGTGCCGACGGTGGCTGGTTTCTCACCGCCGGTGCCGCCGTGTCGCTTGGACTGCCCTGGTCTCCCCGTCGCTAACCACGAGCCGATCATATGACGTTTCTCCGATCCCATGCAGCTCTGGTCCGCGGCCTCGTTGGTGCAGCGCTTGCCCTCACGACGCTGGCCACGCCGCGCACGGCGCACGCGCAGTGGACCACCACGTACGAACAGTTCTACCTCCAGGCCCCGCACAACTGGACGTTCCGCAACCAGTATGCGTCGGCCGACCGACTGTTCAACGCCTTCGACTACGGCCACGCGATTCTGTACGAAACGCTCTGGACCAAGCCCGACGCCCCCGCGTCGCGGCTGGAAGTGAAGGAGTTCGACTATCTCACCAAAACGGTGCTCGTGAAGCCACCGCGTGTGCCGCTCGAGGAGGCAGCGATCGAGCCGAAGTACGCACAGCTCGCGCCGGAGGCCAAGGTGATGTTCGACTGGGCACATCTCCTGCACCGCCAGTTGTACGACGTGCTGGCCGACGAACGCCTGAGTGATGCCCAGCGCGATGTGGAAGCCCAGCGACTGATTGCCTATTACAAGAGCCGCCCGGACCTCGCGTTCAGTTCGAAGCCGAAGACGATGGCGCTGATGCAGGAGCAGTCGTACTCGCTCGCCTTCCGTAAACGCTATCCGAAGTTCAATGGTCTCATCTGGGGCTATCACTGGCTGCAGGTCGGTTTGTACGAACCACTGGTGGTCGGCAAGACGGTGGCCGCGAAACAAGCCGGCGTGCGCGCCACGGTCGCGCGCTTCTGGCAGATGGTAGACGGCGCGCCGACGGCACTCCCCTATCAAATGCCGATGACCGCTGCCGTCGCACCGGCATTTGCGGCGCGCTTTCCTGAAGCCGCGATCATTTTTGACAACCTGCACTCGATGCACGATGTGGTATCGGATATTCTGAGCAACGCCGCCGTGCCCCGCGAGCGGAAACGCGCTGAGATCATGCGCGCCGCCCGACTGTATCGCGACGATACGTCGTACGTGATGCCGGTGGCCGCGTGGCTCGCCATGTCGGGACACATGGGCATCGAGAACATG
This sequence comes from Gemmatimonadales bacterium, assembly GCA_038316215.1. Classification (GTDB taxonomy): domain Bacteria; phylum Gemmatimonadota; class Gemmatimonadetes; order Gemmatimonadales; family Gemmatimonadaceae; genus Gemmatimonas. Next base: position 4,441 of record JBBQAK010000095.1, read on the forward strand.
GGTGGCCCGTCGGTGGGATTCATTCCATCGCTGCCCACACCCACGGTCACGTTCGGTGCGGTCATGACGCACGACTGGGAAACGGGTGCCATGACGGGCTTCAAGTACGGTTCGGCGGTGGGTGGCGCGCATGACATGAACGCGCACGCGGGGCACGACATGGCGGGAATGCCGATGCCGATGCCGATGCCGATGGCAACGACGGCAGTGAACGACAGCGCCGATGTGGCCGCGATCGTACACCGCTTTCATACCGCACTCGAACAGGCAGACAGTCTCACGGCCATCAGCCTGCTCACGGACGACGCCGAGATTCTGGAAAGCGGCTCGGTGGAAACGGTGTCGGACTATCGGTCGCATCATCTGCCGGCTGACATCGCGCTCGCGACGGCGATCAAGAGTACGCGTGCCCCGCTTCGTGTGTCCGTCGTCGGTGATATCGCCACGAGCACCTCCACCTCGGTCACGAAGGGCACCTTCCGCGACCGCGCCGTGGATACGGCAGGCGCGGAGTTGATCGTCGCCCGTCGCACGGCAGCAGGCTGGCGGATCTCGGCCATCCACTGGTCGGCGCGTCGGCGCAACTGACAGGGATTGGGGTACGTTTCAGCATCATGACGCATTCCCGACTCGCTCCACTCGCTCCACTCGCGCGGCTCGCGATGATCGCCATGGCGATCATCGCGGCCGCGCCGGCCCTTTCGACGTCCGCGCTGTCCGCGCAAACGCCGGTGCAAACGCAGTCGCAATCGGCAGCCGCGGCCGATGTGGCGTTTATGCAGGGCATGATCATGCACCACGCGCAGGCCATCACGATGTCAGCGATGGTGCAGACGCACACCGCGCGACCGGAACTCCTTCTCCTCGCTGAACGCATCAACGTGTCGCAACAGGACGAGGTGGCCGTGATGCGACGGTGGCTCGAGGAGCATGGATCTCCATCTGGCGCTCCGCATGGCGCTGCACACGACAAGCACGATGCGCACACCATGCCGGGGATGCTGTCGCCGGCACAACTCACCGAGCTGGCCGCAGCCCGTGAGGTCGGGTTCGACCGGCTATTTTTGCGCTTCATGATTCTGCATCACGAGGGCGCGCTGCAGATGGTGGCCGATCTGCGCCGTGTGCCGGGCGCCGCGCAGTCGCCGATGCTGTATCAGTTCGTCAACGACATCGACAACGATCAGCGAGCGGAGATCCGCCGCATGCAATCGTTATTGGCGACATGGTCGAAGTGACCAGAACGCCCTGTTCCACTCTTCACGCCAGGATGCCCTTCGTGTCATGCATTCGCTCGACGACTCGCGTCATGTCGGTCGCACTTTCGGTCACGCTCGCGGGCACGCTCTTGCTGGGCCTGCGGACCACGGTGCTAGCGGCGCAGGACACGCGCACCACGGACCCGCGCGCCTCGCTCAAGGGTGGCGTCCGAGACGCGCAGCAGGCGATTAAGCATCTGGAACTCGTGTCGAGCACACCGAAGGCCGACGGTTGGTTCAATCCGAAGGATCTCGGGGATTTCGGCTTCGCCAACTCCGATCTCGCCTTCCAGAAGAATATCGTGTTTCAGGGTGGATGGCACGGGTGGCAGGCATGGGACATCACTGATCCGAAGGCACCGAGGCGTCGCGCTGCGGTCGTCTGTCAGGGCGGACAGGGGGATCCATCGGTATTTGGCAATCTGCTCTTCATTTCCGTCGAAGACGGCAGCGGCCGTCTCGACTGCGGTACGCAGGGTGTCTCCGACACCGTGAGCGCCGCGCGCTTCATGGGCGTCCGCATCTTCGATATCTCGAACCTCGATGCACCGAAGCAGATTGCCGCGGTCCAGACGTGCCGTGGGTCGCACACGCATACGCTGGTGACCGATCCGAAGGACAAGGCGAATGTGTACGTGTATGTGCAGGGCACCGGCGGCGTACGCTCGGCGAGCGAGTTGGCCGGGTGCGTGCGTAGCCCCGATGACACGAGCACGGCGCTCTTCCGCATCGAAGTGATCAAGGTGCCGCTGGCGTCACCGCAGGATGCGAAGGTGGTGAACATGCCGCGCATCTTTGCCGATGCGTCGGGGAAGGTTGCTGGTTTGTGGAAGGGCGGCGATCACGGCAGCGGCACACAGAACACGGGCCGCACCGATCAGTGTCATGACATCACGGCGTATCCGGAAATCGGACTTGCGGCCGGCGCCTGCTCGGGCAACGGCATCGTGCTCGACATTTCGAATCCGGCCTATCCGAAGCGCATTGATGAGGTCATCGATCCCAACTTCGCGTATTGGCATTCGGCCACGTTCAGTAACGATGGCCAGACGGTGCTCTTCACGGACGAGTGGGGCGGCGGCACGCAGGCCCGATGCCGCGCCAGCGATAAGCCCGAGTGGGGCGCCGATGCCATCTTCACGCTTGGCGCCAATCGCAAGCTGAAGGCCGCCGGCTACTACAAGCTGCCTGCCGCACAGGGCAACACCGAAAATTGCGTGGCGCACAACGGGTCGCTGATCCCGGTACCGGGACGCGACATCATGGCGCAGGCGTGGTATCAGGGCGGCATTTCCGTGTTCGACTTCACCAACCCCGCGAAGCCGCAGGAGCTGGCGTACTTCGATCGTGGGCCTATCGACCCGGCGCGCCTCACGTTGGCCGGCTACTGGTCGGTGTACTGGTACAACGGTCATCTGATCAGCTCGGAGATCGCGCGCGGACTCGACATCTTCACGCTGCAACCGAGTGTGTTCTTGTCGAAGAACGAGATCGACGCCGCCACGCTGATCACGCGCGATGAGTTCAACGCGCAGCTGCAAACGAAGATCGTGTGGCCGGCGCACTTCAGTGTCGCGCGTGCATACGTCGATCAGCTCGAGCGCGGCAAGGGGCTGGCCGAACCGCGTATCGCGGCCATCCGCGGCGCGCTCGATGCCGCCGAGCAGGCGAACGGTGCGGCGCGCCGGAGCGCGCTGACGGCGCTTGCCGAGTCGCTGTCGCAGGACGCTGCGGCATCCAACGATGCCGCCAAGGTGCGACTGCTCACAGGTGTCGTGCGAGACCTGGCGAAATAGCAGGGCGTAGGTGCTGGGGTTGCCTCCTGACGATTTCGTCAGGGGCACCCTCCTTCCCCGGTGCTGCATTGGTTAGGTTTCGGAAGAAGGTTTTTTGACGCCCATCATCGAAGGTTTTGCCCATGCCGGACGTACTGCAGGAATTTTCCTTCGTTGACCGAGGTCGGACGTTCCAGTGTCGTGTCGCCGCGTCGCGCGTAACGGGACCGGATCCGTGGTGGTGGTTCGAGGTCTCGACCGAACAGCATCAGCGTCACGCGCCGTTCCGTGCCGACCCCGATGACACGCTCGAAGTGGTCGCGCAGCGCATGGTGGCCTACTACGACAATCTGCTCGAGCGTCGTGCCGCTCCGGTCGTGAAAAAGTGGAGCCGTCCCGCGCCGCAGGCGGCGGCCGCGACGTCCGGCGATGAAGGCTCGGACGTGATCGAGATCGATGCGGAAACCGAAGAGGTCGTGGCCGAGATCGAAGAAGAGATTGCCGAGTCGCCAGGCGAAGACGAAGACGCACCAGCGGCGTGACGTCGGCCTGACCTCCCAGAGAGGTCGATCACCCTGGCGGTGAGCGACATCGATCACGCGTTGCCCTTCGTGACGTGCGTCACGGAAGCTCAGCATTGCGGTGTGTCCGTCGAGGAATAGCTTTCCCTCTGTAGCCTCGCCGCCTCAAGCGCGCGGACGCAGCAGCGCTGTTCACGGCGTGTTGGCTCCAAGCAACGACGCAATGTCCACTGTACCGAATGATGCTGGCGCCCTGCGTGCTCGGCTTCAGCGACAGCTCGAGGGAACGTACGTCATTGAGCGCGAGCTCAGTGGCGCTGGATCGTCGCACGTATTTCTGGCCACGGAAGTCGCGCTTGATCGCTCCGTCGTGCTGAAAGTACTGCCGCCGGAGCTCACCGCCGACGTCGATGCCGAACGGTTCCGGCGCGAAATCCAGTTTGCGGCAAAGCTGCAGCACCCACACCTGGTTCCGCTGCTGAGCGCGGCGATCGGGACAGCCGGTGACGACAGCGATCAGGTCCGCTGGTACAGCATGCCCTACATCGAGGGACACACGCTTCGGGAATTGCTGGCACGCCGTGGATCGCCGCCGTATCCGGAGGCGATCCGGCTGCTCCGGGAAATGGCGCTTGCCCTCGCCTATGCGCACGCGCGCGGCGTCGTGCATCGCGATATCAAGCCGGAGAATGTGCTGCTCAACGACGGCATCGCGATGATTTCCGACTTCGGCGTGGCCAAGGCGCTCGACGACGCCAGCGACGACGCGTTGCGCACCGGACGACGGGTGACCACGGTGAGCACAGTGCTCGGTACGCCGAACTATATGTCTCCCGAACAGATCGGATCCGCGCACGTGGTCGACCACCGCACCGATTTGTATGCGTTCGGCTGCGTGGCCTACGAGCTACTCACCGGTGCGCCGCCCTTCGCACGGCCGTCGCTGCGCGCCACCCTGGCCGCGCAGCTCGCCGACGCACCGGTGCCGATTCTGCAGCAGCGTCCCGAGCTGCCGCTGCCGATCGCGGAGATGGTGATGCAGTGTCTGGCAAAGAGTCCCGCCGAGCGCCCAGCGTCGGCGTCATGGATTCTCCGTGCGATCGAAGGCGCCAATAGCGCTCCGGCCGGGACCACCGCAGGTGCAGCGCCGGTGATGACACCGCCCGCGCCGGCGCCCGCGCTCGCTCCAATCCCCGCTGCCATCGCCGTCACCACGCGAACGTGGATCGTCGGCTCCGTGATAGCACTCGCCGTGGCCGCCGCGATGTGGATGCTGCTTCGGTAGCGTCGCACTGCCGGCGCCGCCTTGTGCCGGCGCCGCCTTGTGCCGGCGCCGCCTTGTGCGGGCGCCGCCTTGTGCGGGCGCCGCCTTGTGCGGGTATCGCCAACGCGTACGTTTGCACGTTCGCCCCAGCCGAGGCACTCGTGGCCCCTAAAACTCATACCTCTCGTCGTTCCGCGCTGCTGGCCCTGCTCTCCGCTGGTGTGGGGGTGCTGCTGCCGCGTGGAGCCGCCGCCATCCGACCGTTTTCGCATCCTACGCCGAGAGCTGGCATCACGGGCGCGAAGGTGCTGACGGCCGCCGATCTTACCAAGTCGCCGCATCTCGTCGAGCTGTTCGATGGCATTCGTGCGATCCCGCAGATCGCGGATGGGATTGGCTGCCACTGCGGTTGCGCCGAATTGAGTAGCCACTACTCGCTCCTCAGTTGCTACGAGGGTGATGCCATGGCCAAGTCCTGTCCGATCTGTCAGGGGGAAGGTCGCGTCACCATACGTCTCGCCAAGGCCGGAAAGTCGCTGAACGAAATCCGGGCGGCTATCGATGCCCAATTTGGCTGATTCCATCTCCCATCCCGAGTGCCTGCATGTCTGAATTCCGCGGTCGATTAGTCGCACTGACGTTGCTCGCCGGGTCGCTGGGAGCCGCGCTGTTGCCGGTGCGGGCCGATGCACAGATCCGAGCCAGCGAGCTGCAGAACATCACGCAGACCGTGGATGGCACGACGCTGCGCGTGACCTACTCGCGACCACGTCTGCGCGGCCGTCAGACGGTGTTTGGCACGAAGGCTGTGCACTGGGGCGAGGTGTGGACGCCGGGAGCCAACTGGGCCACGCTGCTCGAGACCAACAAGGACATTACGATGTCGGGGGTGAAGGTGCCCAAAGGCAAGTACGGGGTGTGGATGATGGTCGATACGTCACCCACCTGGACCATGCTGCTCGATCCCAAGTGGAAGCAGTTTCACGAGGATCACCCCAAGCCAAACGACACGCAGCTCAAGGTGACTGTGCGCGCCGATTCGAATGCCGCGCGTGAGGAGATGTTGACCTGGTCGTTCCCGGCGGTCACCGTGCGCGGCGGTACCATGGCCATGCACTGGGCCAACATGCGGGTAACGATGGACTTTGCGGTCGAACCGTCCCTCTCGGAGCTGCTGCCGGAGCCCGAGGCGCGCCCATACATCGGCACGTACGAGCTGACCAACCCGAAGACGAAGCAGGCCGAAGGGAAGATGATCGTGAGCTACGCCCGGGGCGGGCTCAAGGCGCGGTTCGAGCCGGAAGACAAGTACCTGCAGACCTTCGCGCTCATGCGTACCGCGCCGCAGGTGTTCACCGTTGGGCTGTACGAAAGCGCCGAGGTGTACGCGGGGGGTGAGATTTACGAGGTGCTCAGGCCGGACATGATGTTCACGTTCGTGATCTCGGGGGGAACGGTCACGCTCGAGTGCCGCGGGGAGGATGACGAGCTGTACTTCACGGGAAAGAAGCTGCCCTAGCTCTGGACTCGCCGTCCCTGCGGCACGAGATTCAGGGGTTGGACGGTCACCCGATCGTTCGCCCCCGCCCCTGTCC
>JBBQAK010000466.1:0-2544 GCA_038316215.1 Gemmatimonadales bacterium
CCAGGTCGCGACCGCCGAGAGCAGCGGCTCGCGCGGGTCCACATCCGCTACCGCCGCGGAGAAATCGTCACGGGTAACCAGGTCATAATCGCGGGCCGCCACCGCCAGCGCATGCACCGCCGCGAGGCGCGGCGACGCGTCGCCGGTATCGTCCGGCGAGGCCAACGTCAGCAGCGCCGACACGACGCCCTGTACCGTCTGATCTCGAGCGCGCTCGACGCTGTTCCATATCGCCGCCTGTCGCTCCAACTGCGCATTCGCCTCGGCCAACGCCGCGTTGGCGCGACGGAACGCGTCCGTGCGCCGTGATTTATCCGTGGCCGCCGCCAACTGATCGGCGACCACCCGCACCAGTGCACGCTGTTCATCGCGGAGGTGGGTCGCGTCCGCGAAATAAAAGGCCAGCGCGCCGATTGGCCCCTCCCCGGTCTCCATCGGCGCGGCGATGATCGACCGGAATCCCAATTCCGTGGCCACGTCGTGCCACGCATCAAGTGACGGATCCGCGAACAGATCTTCGACCTCTACCAACCGTCGCTCGGCCACGGCCACTCCACTCGGTCCATCACCCACCCGCACGCGCAGGGCGCCGATCCAGTGGCGATGCTTCGACGGCCATTCGTGCTGCGCGACCGGCCGCAGCAGTTCGCCGTCGTCCCCGAGCTCCATCACCAGTGAAAACGTGGCCCCGAGAATCGGCGTTACCCGATCGAGCGCGAACTGCTGCACATCACTCGGACGATCAGCCAGCAGGAACGCGTGCGCAATCTCGCGCACCGCCAACAGTTCGCGCGCGTCACTCACGTCAGGATGCCCGAGGGCGTTTGGGCGAAAGTGGCCGGACTTCGAGCCGATGCACAAGCATGTGCGGGGGCGCCTCGATCGCGAATCCGACGGCATCGGCCACGTTCTTCGGCTCGAGCATCCACGTGCGATTCGTGCCAGCCGGGAAGAGATCGGTATCCACCGACCCGGGGGTAATGACGGACACGCCGACACCAGCATCACGCACTTCCAGCATCAGTGACTCCGCGAAACCCATCACGAAATGCTTCGTGCCGGTGTAGCAGGTGCCGCCCACAAACGTGTTACGCCCTGCGGTGCTGCCGATGATGCACACGTGGCCGTGACCGCGCGCCACCATGCCTGGCAGCACCGCGCGCGTCACGTGATACAGCGCGTTCACGTTGACGTCCACCTGCCGGTTCCACTCCTCGGCCGTCATCTCGAGGAACGGTTTCATGACCGCCACCCCGGCGTTGTTGACCAGCACATCGACGTGCAGTCCCGTCAGCCGCTGTGCGGTGACCAGCGCGTTCTGGACATCGGCTGGGATGCACTGCACGGACGCGCCGTGCGTCTCGCACTCGCCGGCGACCGTCGCCAACTGCGCCTCGTCGCGCGCAACGAGAATCAGATCGTGCGTCGGCGCGAGCCGGAGCGCGATGGCGTGGCCGATACCTCGCGACGCGCCGGTGATGAGCGCGACGGGACGGGAATTCGTAGAGGGAGTCATCCGGGAAAGCTACGCCGGGACGGCACACAGGAAAGCCACCGCGGGGAAACCCACCGGTACACGACCGTGACAAAGGCGTCGGCGGTTTGTCACCGAGTGAACGGAACTTTTCCCGCTTGAGTCTGCCGGCACGAGGCTGGGCAGCATCCTCCTGTTCCATCGCTGTGAAACCCTTTTCGCTGGTAGTCTGGGCCACCCTGGGACTCGCGCTGAGCGCCTGTCGAAGTGGGGAGTCGCCTCAGTCCGCGACGATCTCCTCCGCCCCGTCGTCGGGTGCCGCGCCGTTGGCGGCGGATACGCTGCGTCCGGTCGTGGTGACGGCGGCCGTGCTCAACGACTCGGATGACCCGGCCATCTGGATCGACACGCTCGATCCGTCCCGTTCACTGGTGATCGGGACCGACAAGGGTGACAGCACTGGCGGACTGTATGTGTTCATGTTGGACGGACGGATCGACAGCACCCGCACGCGTCGTCCGCTCAAGCGTCCGAACAACGTTGATGTCATCACGGGTGTGTCGTTGAACGGGAAGCTGGTCGATATCGCCGTCACCGCGGAGCGCGGCACCAGCTCGCTGCGAATCTTCCGACTGCCCGACATGACGCCCATCGACGGCGGCGGCATTGCGGTGTTCGACGGAGACGCATCGCGCGCGCCGATGGGGATCGCGATGTATCGCCGTCCGCGCGACGGCGCCGTCTTTGCCATCGTCGGCGGCAAGAGCGGACCGACGGAGGGCTATCTCTGGCAGTACCGCCTCGTCGATGCGGGCAACGGCACGCTCACCGCCACGCGCGTGCGCGCATTCGGCGCGTACAGCGGCAAGAAAGAGATCGAGGCGATCGCCGTTGATCAACAGCTGGGCTACGTCTACTACAGCGACGAAACGGTCGGCATTCGCAAGTACTACGCCGATCCCGATCGTGCCGATGCCGCCAAGGAACTCGCGCTGTTCGGCACCACCGGATTCGCGAGTGATCACGAAGGCATCGCCGTGTACCCCACCAGCGATTCCACCGGCTACCTG
>JBBQAK010000164.1:0-8159 GCA_038316215.1 Gemmatimonadales bacterium
CGACGCCAGCACCAGCCAGAGCACGGCGAATCCGATGGAGAGCAGCACCGGCCAACGCCCCGATGCATCCTGTTCCGCGCGCTCGTCGGCTTCTTCGAGGGAGAGAATGGAGAATTCGCCCGTGTGTCCCGTGCGGTTCATCGTTTCCTGCAGATCGTCCTGCGCCTCCGCCGTGCGTGCCGCCGGCTCCTCGATCAGTCCGACCTCTTTGGCGCCGAAGATCACGCGACTCGCGGCGTCGGCCGAACCGAACAGCCCCTTGGACATCGACCAGATGAACAGCAAGAGTCCACCCAGCGACGCCACAAAGGTGACCACCAGCAGGACAATCGTGTACGACATCGACGACCACTCCAATCAGGGATAGCGGCTGGCAACGATCACCGGCGGGCCGCGTCGCGACGTCACGCCGCACGAATGCAGGCTTTCCGCCCTTGCACAAACAAACGTCGCCGGGTGATCCGAAGATCCCGGCGACGTGGAGGAACGTATTCTGTCGATGGCACATCGGTTTTGGCCTAGATGCGCATCCGATGCCACACCTCGAACGCCACATACCCATTCAGGAAGAAGAATCCGAATGCGGGGAGGGTTTGCAGCACGCTGTCGCGGATGCGTAAACGCACGCCCACCCCGAGCGCCATCAGCACTGTCAATCCTGCGGCGGCAAAGAGCAAGACGGGCTGGTACCAGAGGCCAATCAGCAACCCCGCACCACCGAACACTTCGAGCAGACCGGTGAGGATGCGGAAGTTCGCCAACCCGAAACGTTCGAACTCCTTGGCCATCGCGCTCGAGCGCAGGCAGCTCAGTCCGTAAATGAGGAAGGACAACCCCGAGAATACCGCCAACCCATCGACGAGCTGCATTCAGATAACAACACCGTACGCCGACACCGCCACGTACACGCACATCACGAGCAACACGAATGACGGCATGTACTTCGCCACAGGATGTCGAACCTTGAAATGGAAATATTGAGCGGCCAACATGAACCCACCCATCGTGACCGCCGCGGGGAAGACGAGCGCCGGAAACCAGAGTCCGGCCACCAATAGCGTGGCCGCCGCGATCTTGGTGGCACCCACGAGGTTGCGGACGACATCCGGGAGATGATACTCCCGAAACTCCCGCTCCACGTTCGACAAACGTGTCACCCAGACGAACAAAACAGAGAGCGCGATTGCAAGCTGCGCGACTGCGACTGTGGTTCCCATTGCTCGTCTCCGGTCAGGCGGTTTACGCTGGCGGCAGAATCACCGCGTCAATCACATGGATCACGCCGTTCGTGCATTCAATATCGGTCGTGACCACGTGGGCAGTGCCGTTCAGCTTAACACCACCGTCCGTCGACACGCGAACCGTGGCGCCGTTCACCGTGGCCACATCCTTCCCGTCAAGCGCCACGACATCGGCGGCCAGTACCTTCCCGGCGACGACGTGATACGTGAGGATAGCCGTCAATTTCGGGATATCGGCAAGGAGCGCCTCGACCGTACCAGCGGGCAGCTTGGCAAACGCCTCGTCGGTCGGTGCGAAGACCGTGAACGGCCCCTCACCCTTGAGCGTCGGCACCAGGCCAGCAGCGGTAACCGCCGCAGCCAACGTGGAGAACGTGCCGGCCGCGACCGCGGTATCGATAATATCATGCATCGTCGAAAGTTCCTGTATTGATGAGAGAACAGCGGTGGAACATGCGCACGTAAGGAACGGAACGACGCGTTCGCTACTCGTCAGATACCTCACTGCAAGGGGTCAAGCATTGCGGAGGCGTCGGAGTTCCTGAAAACTCTGAGCGCTGGACCGTGTGACGGCGACTCGATGGTGCGACGGTCGGAGGAGAATGACGTCGCACGCTGCGCTCACTACCTTTCGGTCATGACTTCTTACACACCGACCAACGGTCTCCGCATGATGCCCTGGATGTCGCTCGCGTGGTTGCCCCTTGTACTCTGCGCCGCAAGCATGTCGGCGACTACAGCGCACGCCCAGCGCAAGAGCACCGCCTCCATCTCACGGATTGCCGTCTTCGACTCTCGGCTACTGATCGACTCCATGCCTGAGCGCGCGGCCGTCGAGTCGGAGTTCGCGCTCGAGCAGGCCAAGGCACGTACCATGCTACGGGAAGCGTCCGACTCGCTCCGTGCCACACTCGAGAGTTTTCTGAAGGAAGAGTCGCGCCTGTCGCCGCGCGAGCGCGAGGCTGGCTCCCTACACCTTCGTTCACGCGAGCTGCTCGTCGAGGAAATGGCGGCGAACCTCGATGGCATTATTCTTCAGCGGCGCGACGAACTCCGCGAGCCGATGCTGCTGCGTATCCGCGCTGCTGTCCGTACCGTGCGGGAGCGCGAGCGCTTCGCGGTGGTTTTCGACCTGGCATCGTCAGCCGGGGTCGTCGATGTCGACCCGACCGCCGATGTGACCTTGCTTGTGCTCCAAGAGTTGCGACGTCCGACGACTCGCTGAACGCGCAGCTCACGCGACTCCACGGATCGGCGACCCGTTGTCTTCACGATGATGGACTCGGCGCAATTTGTGTGACTGCCCACGGATGATCCACTCGGCCATCAGCACAACGATGATCCATCCGGAGCGCATCAGCCGCGCCCGAGGCCTCTCACCTGGCTTCTCGTGAGTGACGAGGAACCACGGCAGGTGCGTGAGCACCTGCCGTGCCCGCGCCACGTCCGATCGCGTACGCGCGAATCATCCAGTGGCTGTGCGCCGCGAACTCGCGCGGCCGAATGGCGCTCATGGCCAGCACGAGGGACAGGAGCATCGCCCATCCGAACACGAGTCGCTCTCGATAGAGCAGCAGGCCATCGCCGGCCGGCCATGGGTAGCGCCGCGTCATCCAGAGCCCCGTGGGCGCTACCAACAGCCCACACGCCACCACCAGGGGGCCGGCAGCGCGGTGCCATCCGCGCGCCATCGACTGCGGAGCCCCCCGGAGAACTGCCGCACGGCTGAGCGGACCGAATGTACCGTGTACAAGCTCCGTCACGCGCGACGTTAGCGACCGCTGGTGTGGTGCCGGCTGAAGCGCACGCCGGCCATGAACATCACGTCGTTGCGCGTAGCGGACGTGCCGGTGCCCGTAAGCGGCTTGAAGCCGGTCGCGGAGTCACGCACTTCGAGTGTGCGATAGTTGTAGCTTCTCGCACCGGCGCGAGCGCGAGCAGGCGGTATCTCCGCTGCGCAATGGGTCGCGGAAGTCGTCGCGGATCTCGGACGCGCCATCGGTGATCCGCGATTCCCGCACTTCGCGGCACCCCTGACCACGCCGTCGAACACACCGCCGCGCACGACGGACGATTCCTTCGAGTTCGGCCTCGCACGCGTGCTCGACGGCATCGACCGCTACGGTGATGCCTCGAAGCGTAAGGAAGTTGCCCTACGGCACTCACCCGTGACTATTCTCGCCACCGCCCTCCTCGCCACACTGATCACGACGCCGGTGCGCAATCTGACGTCCAGCGAGACGAAGATTCGAGGGCACGCGGCTCGGTCCGGCGTACCATCACCCTTGAAACGTTCATATACTGGTCTGGGACTATCGGTAACGACTTCGCCCACGTACTGCGTGAGCGTGCCCGCGCCGGAGTGAAGGTTTGACGCTGTCACCCACCGCGGGGGTGCACGTTGTCGAAGATGAACAACCGCAGGCACCGGAAGCTGCTGGTCGTCACTGGCATGATCGGCTTCACCAGTGGCGTCGGTATTGCCGATCTCTGGCTTGGCGATGCGCAGGACGAGGAGTATTGGCGCGATTCCCGTTGCCAGCTCGACGGTCCGACCATGGCACACATGCAGGCCGCGTTTCTCGACAATGGGATGAAAGCATCACAAGATCACGAACGTGGGCGACATCTGGACATCGGCCGGCTCAACCAAACTCGGCAATCGCTCCTTCCGGCTCAATGGTGAGGCACCCCTCAACCGGTACGACCGCACCTTTACGGCCACACCGCGGGCCGACTTCGAGGCGGATCGCGCGCGGTCTCGGTAGATCACCTTCGAGATGTGGACGAACAGACCATGGCAGGAGAAGGTCGTGGAGCATGCAACCGCGCTGCTGCGCTCGCCGCTGTAAAGGAGGCGACGCCGATACCCCGCGGTGGCGTGAACCTTGCCACCGTACTCGTGGACAGTTGAATCATCATTTATCTGGAGCGTTTTTATGGACTTGGTAACGTGGCTGATCGTCGGGCTGGTGGCCGGCGTACTCGCATCGCTCATCGTAGGTGGGGTCGGCCTGATCGGTGACATCATTGTGGGCATCGTGGGCGCCTTCGTCGGCGGCTGGATCTTCAGACAGCTTGGCGTGAGCACGCCTTTCGCCGGACTCGCAGGCGTGATCTTCACGGCGTTCATTGGCGCCGTGGTGCTGTTGTTCCTGCTGCATGTTGTTGTCCGAAATCGCCGGACGCTCTGAATAGCGAGGAGACACGGCGCACGCGCTCATAGGGGCCGCGCGAGAATCGTGGGATCGAGCCCCGCCTCTCAGGAGGCGTCGACCGTCGGGTGCCCGCGCCGCGCCCCGTACAGCAGCAGGCTGTGCCTACATCGTCGGCGACCGTGTCACGGGGAAGTCCATCTCGTTCTTCATCGCGACGACCATCTTGCTCGAAGCGGCTGACTCGGTGCGCCGATGCTGCGGCTATTCATCAATCCTGCACCAGCATGCGCAACGCCTCGAGACTCCGTAGGGCACCGGACGTTGGCGAGATGCTCGACGACACCACCTTCACGAGGGCAGCGTCACGGCTGTAGAGATCGTTGCCGAAGTAGAGCTGTCCGTCACGCTCGTACGCCGTTGCATACACGATGTACACAGGGATCTTCTTCGCGAGACGTGTGGATTGATTGTCCGGCCCCTGTTGCATCGCCGAATCCACGCGTGCAGCGTCCCACCCCAGCACCCACTGCGCCAACGCGTCAGGCTTCTCCAGTCGAATGCAGCCGTGGCTGAACGCGCGCACATCCTTCTCAAAAAGGGCTCCGTCGGGCGTATCGTGCAGGTAGATGTTGAAGGCGTTGGGAAACAGGAACTTCACGAGACCCAGCGAGTTCTTCGGTCCCGGCTTCTGCCGGATGCGCGTCACGCCACCATCCTTGAAATATTCCAGATCGTTCGATTCCATGTACTTCGAGTCGGCGGCGATCTTGGGGGCGGTTTCCTGCGCCTGAATATCCGGCGTGATGTTCCAGAACGGACGAAATACGACCGTTTCCATGGAGTCAGCGAATACGGGAGTGGTCTTGCCGTCGAATTCCTCGCCGACGATCACCTTCATGTCGAGCATGCCGGTCGAGTCGTGTGCCTCGAGACGGAAGGCAGGGACATTCACGATGATGTAGCGTCCCACGAACGATCGTGGCATCCAGCGATAGCGCTCGAGGTTCACCGCGATCTGCGCCAATCGGTACTGCGCGGGAACGTTCAGCGACGTGACGGTTTCCGCGCCGAGCGTGCTGTCCACCGCAATGCCGTGCCGCGCCTGAAAGTCGGCCACGAGCCCAGCGAGCCCGACGTCGTACGCATCGGCACCAACGGTTGTCCCGGCCGCGCTTGGCGAGGACCCGAACCCTTCAATACGCAGTCGCTCGCGCAGCGCGGCGAGCCGGAGTGGCGTATCCGTTTGCCGAGGCTTCAGCGCCTTTCCCGCGGGCACCAATCCCCAACCGCCAGCGGCAACGATGCCGCGGAAGGTCACCAGCGACCGGCGCAGTGCGTCGTACTCGGGGTTGCGAGGACGCATGCGCGCGATGGCCGAGTCGAGTAGCGGATCGCGCAAACTGCGAACCACGGCACTGTCAATGGACTCGTGGCCCACGGCGATATGCCAATCCTGTTCGATCGACTTGGGGTCGACCTGCCCGATCAACAGATCTTCGGCGAGCGCTATGTAGACCGAGGTCAGGAGCACGTCAGCGCTCGCCAGCTGTGCGGCGGTTACCTCCTGCGTCTTGCGGACCGCACCGACCGTGGTGATCAATTCCTGCAGCGGATACGCATCGAGATTGAGCGCGTCGGTACCAGCATCGACGACGGCACGCAAGAGGGCCTTGCTCCGCGCCTGATTGAAGCCGTCTTCTGCGAGCCAGAGCGGCACGTTACCGTAGGTCGCGTAGAGCTGCTGCATATTCTTCCACCGCCCAGCGGGTATCGTCGCCGGCCGGGTCGTTAGCTGCGATTGGATCGACGACGTGACGGCGATCGATGGCACGCCCATGACCATATCGCCACGACTCGGCGTCCACTCCTGCGCGACCTCCGCATCTGGGCGGCGGCCCTTGCAGCCGACAACGAGCAGCAACACCACACTCCACGTGAGGAGCATGCCGTGCCGACTCGCGGCCACGCCAGGTCCTCTCCGCACCGTGCTTCCGTTCCCCATGTTCCACTGTGCCACGCCGTGCCTCCCGTGATGAACAAACGCCTACGAACGGATCCGATCTTGCCCGATATCGCGGCGCGATGCGAGCGGAGTGCCACCCCGAGTCCGGTGGCACGGAACAACGCCAACACTGCGTGACGCTGCTGAGCAGATGTTCAGGGATACAACTGCGACATCACCTGCTGCAGCAGGACCTTCGGTACGTTGCTGAATAGCAGTCGATCGGCACCCGGGCTCACGATGGCGCGGCGCTCCGTACCGTCGGGCATGCGGTAGTACACGTACTGTGACTCACCATATGGCGTGATGCGGCGCACTGGATATCCGTTGCGTCCGAAGATATCACCCAGCACTGTCGCGCCTTCGCGCGTACCGTAGCGCTTCTTGTACTGCCCTGGTGGCATACCACCGGGCTTCTTCGCGAGTCCGGGCGGCACCGACTTCACCGCGCGCTGGCCGCTTTTGGCTTTGCCGTGGCTCGCTCCCTGCGCCTGCGCTGCGGTGCTGGCTACGGTCAGCGCGATCGCCGACAGCGTGATGAGCTGCCAAATGGATTGCCGCATATCGAACCTCCTGTCGGGAATATCAACGCAGGTCGCTACTTCACCCGAGTGACACTCTCGTACACCGCAGCTTTCGAGCCAGCTCAGCGTTGCCGTTCATGCCAGGGTCAATGGCCGCGCAACACCTCGAGAAACGCCGATCCGTAGCGCTCCAGTTTCGCTTCGCCCACGCCGGGTACCTGCAGCAACTCGCGCGGGCTGCTCGGCCGACGCGCGACCATCTCCAGCAGCACTTTGTCGCCGAACACGATATACGCCGGCACACCGGCTTCATCGGCGAGTTCTCGGCGTACCGCGCGCAGTCGCTCGAACAACTCGCGTTCAGCATCGTCGAGCATCGCGGCGTCGGGACCACGCGAGGTGCGTCCGCCGTTGGTGACGGCCGCGCGCCGTCCACGCGCCGTACCGACCTGCGACTCCACCAGCTCGGCGATACGCTCGTGCGTGCGATGCCCGGTACATACATCGCAGGAGCTCCCACACGACTCGATCGTTTCGTCAAAGTGCGCCACGAGCGCCTGATGGCGGCAACGCGAACGTTCGACCAAATCAAACAATGCCACCGTGGCCAGACGCGTACGCTCTCGCACGCTCTCGTCATCGAGGTTGTCGAGGAAGCGCTCGTGTAATTTC
This sequence comes from Gemmatimonadales bacterium, assembly GCA_038316215.1. Classification (GTDB taxonomy): domain Bacteria; phylum Gemmatimonadota; class Gemmatimonadetes; order Gemmatimonadales; family Gemmatimonadaceae; genus Gemmatimonas. Next base: position 7,598 of record JBBQAK010000164.1, read on the forward strand.
ACATCGGCCCACGAGTAAAACATCACGCAATCGCTCGGCAACCCATCACGACCGGCACGACCGATCTCCTGATACCACGACTCGATGTCCTTCGGCATGTCGCGATGAATCACGAAGCGCACGTTGGACTTGTCGATGCCCATCCCGAACGCCACCGTCGCGACCATCACGTCGATGTCGTCGCGCTGGAACGCTTCCTGATTGCGCGCCCGCTCGTCGGGTTCGAGACCGGCGTGATACGGTAGCGCGCGAACGCCCTGCGCGGAAAGGAACTCCGCCGTCTGATCCACGCCTTTGCGGCTCTGGCAGTACACGATGCCGCTCTCACCGTCGTGCGCGCGAATGAGCGCCAGAATTTCCGCGCGTGTGTTGCCGCCCTGCCCTTTTTTACGCGTCGCGATTTGCAGGTTCGGTCGGAAGAACGAACCCTTGAAGCCGGCTGGCTTGCGCATGCCGAGCTGGCGCAAGATATCGAGCGCCACCCGTCGGGTCGCGGTGGCCGTCAGCGCGAGCACGGGAACGTCGAGCTGCTCCTTGAGCCCCTGTAGCCGGCGATATGACG